>JAGOBP010000400.1 GCA_017999195.1 Thermoflexales bacterium | reverse complement strand
GCGCCATCGCCAGCGAGCCGCCCATCAGGCCCAGGCCGATGATGCCAACGTGACACGCGTTCAGCGCCTGCTTAAAGCTAGGCTCCATTATTTGCGTCCGACCACTTCGGCAATGGCGCGCACTTCGCGAACCATTTGCGCGAACTTTTCCGGCTTCAAACTTTGCGCGCCATCGGACGCGGCTTCTTCGGGATGCGGATGCACTTCGATGATCAAGCCGTCCGCCCCAGCGGCAATGCCCGCGCGCGCCACAGCAGTAACATATTCCCATTTGCCCGTGCCATGCGATGGATCAAGAATGACCGGCAAATGCGACATCTGCTTGATGACGGGAATGGCGTTGATGTCGGTGGTGTTGCGCGTGTAGCGCTCGAAGGTGCGGATGCCGCGTTCGCACAAGGCGATACGCATATTGCCGTGCGAGAGAATGTATTCCGCCGACATCAACAACTCTTCAATCGTGGACATCATGCCGCGCTTCAGCAGCACGGGATGATTGGCTTCACCCACCGCATGCAACAGCGCATAGTTCTGCATGTTGCGCGCACCGATCTGAAACATGTCGGCGTACTTCATCACGAGCGGCACTTGCTCGGGCGCCATCACTTCCGTCACGATGGGCAAGCCGGTGGCTTCGCGCGCTTCGGCCAGCAATTGCAGGCCCTCTTCGCCCATGCCCTGAAAACTGTAGGGCGACGTGCGTGGCTTGTACGCGCCGCCGCGCAGCACTTGTGCGCCCGCTTCTTTCACGGCCTGCGCGGTCTCCAGAATTTGCGAGCGGCTTTCCACCGCGCACGGCCCGGCCATGATAACGATCTGCGGTCCGCCGATCTTGACATCGCCCAACGCCACAACCGTATCCTGCGGATGCATGTCACGCGAGGCCACCTTGAACGGCTTTAAGATGGGCACGGTTTTCTCGACGCCATCCAACAGTTCGAGCGCGGCCCGATCGATTGGCCGATCGTCACCGATCACGCCGATGATGGTCCGTTCCTCGCCTTGCGACAGGTTCACGCGATAACCCATCGCTTCGACACGCGACACCGCGGCTGAAATTTGTTTCGCACTGGCCCCGCTCTTCATGACGATAATCATGTCGACCTCATTTCTTCGCCATCGATTGAAATCGACGGCTCGTATCAATAAGCCCGCTGCGCGGGCTTCGCCTTTCCTTGCCGTCGGTTTCTAACCGATGGCACTAACACCGATCGACGGCCTCGGCGACGCGCCGCACGTCACGCACCATCTGCGCGAATTTCTCTGGTTTCAAACTTTGCGCGCCATCAGAGGCGGCCTCTTCAGGGCGCGGATGCACTTCGATGATCAAGCCATCGGCCCCGGCCGCGATGCCCGCTTTCGCCACGGCAGTCACATATTCCCATTTGCCCGTGCCATGCGAGGGATCGAGAATTACTGGCAAGTGCGACATTTGCTTGATCACCGGAATCGCATTAATGTCTGTCGTGTTGCGCGTGTACTTTTCGAACGTGCGAATGCCGCGTTCGCACAAAGCCACACGCATATTGCCATGCGAGAGAATGTATTCCGCCGACATCAACAGTTCTTCAATCGTGGACATCATGCCGCGCTTCAACAACACCGGATGATTGGCCTCGCCCACCGCATGCAGCAGCGAATAATTCTGCATATTGCGCGCACCGATCTGGAACATGTCCGCGTACTTCATCACGACCGGCACTTGCTCCGGCGACATGACTTCCGTCACGACCGGCAAGCCCGTTACCTCGCGCGCTTCGGCCAGTAATTCCAGCCCTTCTTCGCCCATGCCCTGAAAACTATACGGCGAGGTGCGCGGCTTGTACGCGCCGCCGCGCAGCACTTGCGCGCCCGCTTCTTTCACGGCCTGTGCCGTTTCCAAGATTTGCGATCGGCTTTCCACCGCGCACGGCCCAGCCATGATGATGATCTGCGGTCCACCAATCTTCACGCCGTTCAACGATAGGATCGAATCCTGCGCCTGCATGTTGCGCGAGGCCAACTTGAACGGCTTCAAGATCGGCACAGTCTTCTCAACGCCATCCAACAGCTCAAACGCCGATCGATCGATCGGGCGGTCGTCACCGATCACGCCGATGATGGTTCGTTCCGTTCCTTGCACCAGATGAGCGCGATAGCCCATCGCTTCCACGCGCGTCACCGCGCCCGCAATTTGCCTGGCGCTCGCACCTTCCTGCATGACAATGACCATGAGATTCTCCTCGTAAATCAGGCTTTTTGTAGAGTGAAAGATCGATCGGGCCGCAGCCGGGCCGCGCCCTTGATGTATACGTGCTGCACTTCAGCCGCTGGCACCGACGTGTTCCAGTGAATCAAAATTCGAATGCACATCGGCAAGCCATGCGGCACGTTCATTTCATGTCCGCACATCAACGCCGCATCATGCCAGCCCAATGCGCGCGCCGCCAGCGCTGGAAAATCAGCATCAAGATCCGGCGTCGTCGTGAAAAACACCGATGCCACATCGTCTGCGCAGACTTGGTTCGTCTCGATCATCAGTCGCAGCAACTCATCGGTTGCCGCCAGAATCGCTTCGCGCGTATTGGCTTCGGCCGTCGTCGCGCCCCGCACCCCGCGTACCATCATTGCAGGCCTCCAGATAAAAAAAGAGCGCGGGGCCGGTACCTCGCGCTCTTCAGATTCCCGATGTCGTCTAGGGTCTGCCAAGCCGAAACAGCGGCGGTTGATTCACCGTCGCGTAAAAGTAAAAATAAAAGTAGGCTCGGCCAGACACGTTCGTCATGATGGCCGAAAGTTTATCATCCGCGCGACAGTGTGTCAATGCTCGTCTTGCACAACTTTGCACAAGGCCCGCTTGTCAATCGTGCCCAAGCGATGTTCGCATCGCCCGCATCGCCGATTTCAACTCGCGTACGAATTGCGCAGCCGCCTGCGCTTTATCTTCCGCCCGATCGACGATCTGCACCACCCGCGATCCGACGATCACCCCATCGGCGAAGCGGCTGATCTCCGCGGCCTGTTCCGGCGTCGATACTCCAAACCCGATCGCGATCGGCGTCGAAGTAGCCGCCCGTACTCGAGCGACAAAACTGCTTAAATTGTCGGCCAATTTCGATCGCATCCCCGTAACGCCCGTGAGGGATACGAGATAGATAAAGCCGCGTGCTTTGGCGGCGACGAGTTTCAAACGCTCAGCCGTTGATGTAGGCGCGAGAAAATAGATCAGCCCCAGGCCCCGATCGGCACACAACCGATCGAGTTCGCCGGCCTCTTCGGGCGGCAAATCGGGCACGATAAATCCATCGACCCCGGCCGCCGCGGCCTCAGTCACGAAACGCTCCAACCCATACGCCAACATCGGATTGAAATAGCCCATCAGCAGAAAAGGTTGTGCCACGCCGCGCGATCGTAACTCGGCAATCATCGCCAGCGACTTCGCCACCGTGATGCCTTTTTCCAGGGCAATTTGCGTCGCATGCTGAATCACCGGCCCATCGGCTAATGGATCAGAAAATGACAAACCGAGTTCAAATGCATCAGCGCCCGCTTCGCTCATCGCCACGATCACATCCAGCGATGTGTCCGCATCGGGAAAACCCAGCGGAAAATACGGCATCAACGCCGCATGGCCGTTTGCAAACAAACGGGCAAGTCTAGCCAACGATTGCTGATTGTTGATTGCTGATTGCTGATTTCTCATTACTCGTCACTCGTCACTCGTCACGCATTACCTTCATCACCGTGTCCAGGTCTTTATCGCCGCGCCCAGATAGATTCACCAACAAAATCGCGTCTGGCTTCATCATCGGTGCGCGTTTAATGGCTTCTGCTATCGCGTGCGACGATTCCAACGCGGGGATAATGCCTTCCAATTTGCACAGCATCGAGAATGCGCTCAGCGCTTCGTCATCGGTCGCGAATGTGTATTGGGCACGGCCAATGTCGCGCAGATAGGCATGCTCCGGCCCGACCGCGGGATAGTCCAGCCCCGCCGAAATCGAATGCGTCTCAGCCACCTGACCATCCGCGTTTTGCAGCACAAACGTCTTCGTGCCGTGCAACACACCCAGTCGCCCCAGCGCCAGATCATTGAAGCGCGCCGCATGTTTGCCCGATGCAATACCTTCGCCGCCCGCCTCCACGCCGATCAATTCAACCTGTGCGTCATCGCGAAAGGCATGAAATAGGCCAATCGAATTCGAACCGCCGCCCACGCACGCAATGCATTGATCGGGCAGTCGCCCCGTCGTCTCCAACATCTGCGCCCGCGCCTCGCGCCCGATAATCGACTGAAAATCACGCACCATCGTCGGATAGGGATGCGGCCCCAACGCCGAACCCAACAAGTAATGCGTCGTGTTGACGTTCGTCACCCAATCGCGAATCGCCTCGTTGATCGCATCCTTCAACGTGCGCGTGCCCGAATCGACGGGCCGCACTTCCGCGCCCAGCAACTTCATGCGAAACACATTCGGCTGCTGACGGGCCATATCGACTGTGCCCATGTAGACGACGCACTCAAGTCCCAACAAGGCCGCCACCGTCGCCGAGGCTACACCGTGTTGACCTGCACCCGTC
>JAGOBP010000021.1 GCA_017999195.1 Thermoflexales bacterium | reverse complement strand
ATGATCGCCGCACCCGATTTGATGAGCGCGTTCCAGGCGGGCGCGATCTCGCGCGAGGGCGTGAAGGCCGTGCAACTGGCGATGATCGCGCATTGCGAGAATATGAAAGATCGCGTGGCGATTCTCGACCCGCTGCCGGATTTGAATGTGCAGGACGTGAAAGACTGGCGCATGAAGGAAGCGGGCTACGATTCCAAGTATGCGGCGTTGTATTATCCGTGGTTGCAAGTGGCCGATCCGACGCCGGGCGCGAACGGTGCGACGATGCTTATTCCGCCGGCGGGGCACATGGCCGGCATCTGGGCGCGCAGCGATACTGAGCGCGGCGTACATAAGGCCCCAGCCAATGAAGTCGTGCGCGGCGTGATCGGGTTGGGGTTTGACACCACCAAGTCTGAGCAGGACAGCCTGAATCCCGTGGGCGTGAATTGCATCCGGGCGTTCCCGGGGCGCGGCATCCGTGTATGGGGCGCACGCACACTGAGCAGTGATGCCTCGTGGCGCTATATCAACGTTCGCCGCTTGTTCAACTTCGTCGAAGAGTCGATCCAACTGGGCACGCAGTGGGTGGTCTTCGAGCCGAACGACCTCGACCTGTGGCAGCGCGTGAAGCGCACGATCAATGCCTTCCTCACGCGTGTCTGGCGCGACGGCGCGTTGTTCGGCGCGACGCCGGAAGAGGCGTTCTTCGTCAAGTGCGACGCGGAGAATAATCCGCCGGAGACGCGCGACGCGGGCCAGCTGATCGTCGAGATCGGCATCGCGCCCGTGAAGCCAGCCGAGTTTGTGATCTTCCGCATCAGCCAGTACAGCGGCGGCGGGAATGTAGCGGAATAGTTCGATAGTGCAATGGTCATGTAGTCTGATAGTCGTGTGCGATTGACTATTCGACTACCCGACTAGCTGACTACAAGACTAACTTACTCATTGGAGGATACGATGGCAACTGGCGGTCGAACCGATCCCCTTGTTAGTTATCACTTTCACGTCGAGATTGACGGCATCACGCAGGCGCAGTTCCGCGAATGCGGCGGCCTCGGCTCCGAGTCGCAGGTGGTGGAATACAAAGAGTCCGTGAAGGGCGTGACCGTGATCCGCAAGCAGCCGGGCGCGATCAAGTGGGCGGACATCACGTTGAAGCGCGGCGTGAGCGATATCATGGAACTGTGGCAATGGCGCAAGCAGGTCGAGCAGGGCAAGGTGGATGAAGCCCGCAAGAACGGCTCGATTGTGTTGTACGATCAGGGCAACAAAGAGATCGCGCGCTGGAATTTCAAAGAAGGCTGGCCCAGCAAACTCAGCGGCCCGCAGGTCAAAGCCGATGCGAACGAAGTCGCGATCGAAGAGTTGACGATCACGCATGAGGGTATGGAGCGCGTCTCGTAATTGAGGTTGATCGTGTTGCGTGGTACGTGTTGCGTAAACAGCGAACACGTACCACGCAGCACGCACCACGCGAGGTATGAATGAACGTCCTCAAAACAGAGTTTGAATTCACGCTGCCGCGCGGCTATGTGGATGCAGATGGCACGCTGCACAAGACGGGCACCATGCGGCTGGCCACCGCGGCCGATGAAATTCTGCCGCTGCGCGATCCGCGTGTGAAATCCAATCAGGCTTATCTTGTCATCATTTTGCTGGCGCGCGTCATCACGCGCCTGGGCCAGATCACCGAAGTGACCCCCAAACATGTTGAAGGGCTGTTCTCCGCTGATTTGGCCTATTTGCAGCGCTTCTATCGCAAGATCAACGAAGAAGGCACCACACACCTCGGCGTACAGTGCCCGTCGTGCCAGACTCAATTCGAGGTGGACCTCAGTCAACTGGGGGGATCGCGGGCTACCCCTTAGAGAAGCTCTACGAAGAGGTAGCCTATCTGGCCTATCACTTTCACTGGCCGCCGGAATATTTGCTTGAACTGGATCACTTCGAGCGCCACCGCTGGGTAGAGCAGGTTGCGGCCATTAACCGGAAGTTGAATGATGCAGCGAAAAGTAGTCGATAGTCAAGTAGTCGGATAGTCTTGTAGTTGAGAGATCGCCTTTTTTGACTATCGGACTACTCGACTATGAGACTATCGAACTACGAGACTAACATGCCACTCGCCGACCGCAAAGACCCCTATCTTGGAATCCATTTCTTCGTCGAGATCGACGGCATCGATCAGGGCGGCTTTTCCGAAGTGAGCGGCTTGGGCGTGAAGACCGATGTCTTCGAGTACGAAGAAGGCGGCTTGAACGATCACAAGCACAAGCTGCCCGGCCGCTCGTCGTACACCAACATCACCTTGAAGTGGGGCAGTACCGATTCGGACGCCTTGTGGAAGTGGTACGAGAAAGTGATCCAGGGCAAGGTCGAGCGGAAGAACGTCTCGATCGTGCAGTACGACGCGAAGCAGACCGAAGTGCGCCGCTGGAATCTGCGTGAGGCGTATCCGGTGAAGTGGGACGGCCCAACGTACAATGCCAGCAGCAACGCCGTCAGCATCGAGACGTTGGAGTTGGCGCATCACGGGTTTGAAGTGCAGTAGGGTTCGTAAATTAGTAAATTAGGAATTGGTAGATTAGTGATTGGTTGTGCGAGTCACTGAGTAACCAATTTACGAATCTACCAATCTACTGATTGACTTATCGCAAGGATCACACGTGCCCTTTGGCTTGAAGTGGCCGTTTGGCCGGAAAAATAAGGCAAATCAAGCATCAGCGGCGTCGAGCGAGCCGGTGAGTGTACAGCGCACACCCGCAAGTGAAGCGCCGTCGATGGTCAGTGAACCGCGCTCTTTTGAATTGGGTGCGGAGGTGTTAAGTCGCGCTGCGGGCTTTGGCGCATTGCCCACTTTGGGCGCGGATGCGGGCTTGAGCATCGCGCAGAATGTCGGCGAGGCGGGCCGCTTCATGCAGCACTTGCCCAACAGCGAGAACCTGATCACCGCGTCGGATTTGCCGGATACGAGCGACTTCGTGGCTTCGCTGGCGAGCCTGAGCAGCTTTACGAATCTCGAATCGACGCCGGTGTTGATGGGCGAACTCATTCCGCCGAGCGGCCTGACCGACGAATTGCCGCCGCTGGGCAGCTTGCCCAATCAATTGCCGGGGCTGATGGGCGTCGCGCCGATTACGCCAGACGCGGGCGCGGCGCTGCCGCCACTGCCGATGATGCCGCCCTTGCAAGCGGTTGAGCCAATTGCCGAAGCCGCAGCGCGTGAAGTTGTAGCGCCGTTGCCGATGACGACAACGTTGCCCGAAATGACTGCGGCTTTGATCAATGAGCGGCCATTTGAAACAAGTGCGCCCCTCAACGTTGAACGGCCCTTCGTGACGCCGATTGTGCCGGCTGCGCCCGACGAGCCGTTGCCTGTGTCAGCGAACTTTGTCACGCCCGCGACCTTCGTCGCGCCCACGCCAGTAATTGAGAATCGCGTGGTCGAAACGAGCGAGTTCGTTTTACCCTCGACACCGAGTGATTTTAGCGCGCCGACTGTGCCGTCGCTGGCGTTGAATGCGTTCACAGAATCTTTGCCGCTGATCAATTTACCCGGCGAAGCGAGCGACGTTGAAGTGCCATCGATCACTTCTCGCGTTGTCTATGAAGCTGCGCCGACGCTGGATTTGCCGATAAAAACAGGCGATTTTGAGCCAACGCTGACGCTGCCGAAATTGGCAGCGACTAATGGATCATCGAGTAGTGACGCGGCTTCGTCTGCTGCACCAGCTAGCGCGCCGATTTCGATCAGCCGATATGCTGAAGATTTGCCGCTCCCGACAGCAAGTATGCCGCGTGAAGAAATGCCGTCTACATTGAATATGCCTGTGGTTGATCGGCCAGTCGTTGCGCCGCTGCCAGCATTCAACCTGCCCGAAGAAACGCCTGCGCCATTTGAACTTCTTCCATTGGCTCAAGTGGCGCAAGATTGGGTGACATCGCCATTACCGAACAATGAATTGCCTGTTGACCAATTACCCATCAACCAGTTACCGATTGCCCAATCGACGACTGAGCAGCCACCATCAACCAGCGAGCCCACGCTGTCGATTAGCCGTTATGCGGAAGATATGCCGCTAATCGATGTGAATTTTGGCTGGGAAGACTTCGAGCCGCAAACGAGTGAACCGAGTTTTGCTGAAGCACCATCAGCGCCGTTTGAAGTTGCATCACTGGCGATGACGGGTACACCGGAAATGGCGCTGCCCTCGATTGGGGAACGGGCCGATCGGGTTGCGGCCCGAACGGAGCGTGCGCCGATTTCGATCAGTCGTTTCTCCAGTGATCTGCCGTTGAATCGATCAACGACGTTGAATCAGGTCACACACATCCAGCGTTTTTCATTGGGTAGTCTGACGCAGAATTTGCCGTCGTTAGGCGGCGTTACTGATCAGTTGCCGTCATTGGGCGGACTCGCGCAGAATATCCCGTCGCTTGGTGGAATGGCTGAGAATCTCCCGTCGTTAGGCGGACTGACGGACAACCTGTCGTCACTCGGGGGCTTAGCGGAATCAATCGGGGGGCAACTGCCTCAGATGCCGTCCTTAGGTGGATTAGCTTCATCTCAAATGCCGCTGCCGCCTTCGATCAATGAGGCTATCGGCGGTTTGAGTGGCGCGGGGCAGGAAGCGCTGGGACAGATCACTTCGATGGCGCCGTCGATGCCAGAGATGCCCGCAATGCCGCAAATGCCCAGCATCGAGAAGTTGACCGATCAAGTGTGGCGCGAGATTCAGAAGAAATTAAAAATTGAGCGGGAAAGAACACGGGGCTTAGCGTAACCGGTAATTGGTGATCGGTAATCGGCTGACCGGTTCACTGGTTACCGATTGACCAGTAGACCAATTACCGATTACCAGTCAACTGACTTGAGGCACACATGCTCACGGGCGAACTCGTCAAAGCGACGATCACCAATCTGGACACGAATGATTCGATTGAATGTATGTTCAATCCGAAGGAATACACGTTTACCAAGTCCAACAACTGGTCGCAGTCCAAGACTAAAGGCCAGAACGTGCCCAAGTTGGAATTCAATGGTGGCAATCCCACGGACTTGAAAGTGCAGTTGTTCTTTGATACGTATGAATCCGGCGAGGATGTACGCAAGAAATATACCAATGCCATCTGGCAGTTGGCGATGGTGAACAAGGACAAGGAAGACCCCAAGACCAAGAAAAGCCAGCCGCCCAAGTGCGAATTTCGCTGGGGTTCGATGTGGTCGTTCAAGGCTGTGCTGGCCGACATTACGCAGAAGTTTACGCTGTTCCTGCCCGATGGGACACCCGTGCGCGCCACGCTGGATGTGACGTTTCGGCAGACGGAAGACGAAGGCTTGTTTCCCAAGCAAAATCCCACGTCGGGCGGCATGCCGGGCCATCGCACGCGCGTTGTGAAGGCCGGCGAAACGCTCGATTGGATCGCGTCGCAGGAATACGGCGAAGCTAAACACTGGCGTTACATCGCCGAGGTCAATCGCATCGATAATCCGTTTCAGATGAAACCCGGCACGGTGTTGCAGTTGCCGCCACTACCTTAATGCCCGAAACTTCCCTGCTCTCCCACTTCTATCTCAAACTCGGCGGGGCCGACGCGCCCGAAGAGTTGATGCACGATCTCGTCAACGTCGAGGTGGATGACTCGTTGCACATCCCCGATATGTTCACGCTGCAAGTGCGCGATCCCAATATGAAGTGGGTCGATTCGGATCAATTTGCCGTGGGGCAAGAAGTGGAAGTGCTCGCGTCGCCCGATGGGAAAGCGGCGCCCCTGCGCATCATCATCGGCGAGATCACCTCGACGGAGCCGGACTATCCGTATGGGCAAGCGCCCGTGTTGACGGTGCGCGGTTACGATCGCGCGCATCGCCTGCATCGGGGCAAGAAGACGCGCACCTTTCAGCAGATGACGGACAGTGACATCATCACGAAAATCGCGCGCGAATACAGCCTGCGTCCCGATGTTGATCCGACCACCGAAGTACACGAGTACATTCTGCAAAACAATCAGACCGATTTTGAACTGGTGTATGAACGCTCGCGCCGCTTGGGGTTTAATTTCTTGATCGATGATCGCACGTTGGTGTTCAAGAAACCGGGCAGCCTGCCCAGCGAAACGGTTGAACTGGAATACGGCGTGAGTTTGCGGCAATTCCGCCCGCGCATGAGTACGGGGTCGCAGTTCAAAGAAGTCGTCGTTAAAGGCTGGGATGCCGTCAACAAGCGCGAGATTATCGGGCGCGCCGGGCCGAGCGGCGGCAGCGCAAGCGGTGGCGGTGGGCCGCTTGGCGCGGCGGCTGGCGCGTTAGGTGGAGCAGCAAGCGCGGCTTCAAGCGCCGCGAGTTCAGCAATGAGTGCTGCAAGCGGAGCGGCATCACCCGCCGTCAACAGCGTGCAAAGTGCCGCCGAAGAAGCGCTGGGCTTTGCGGCGAATAAGGCCGCCGGGTATGTCAGTCAAGGCAAGGCCATGGCTGAAGGTGCTTTAGGATCAGCCATTTCGCAATTGCCACCCGAAGCGCAAGGTTTAGCCAAGTCCGCTGTGGCGCAGGGCATGGCGATGGGCCAGCAATATTTATCGGAACAGCTGGGTGATAATGTGATGGCCGTGGCCGAAAAGATCATGTCCGGCGATGCGGCGCAGATCGCGCAAGTGGGCATGGAGCTCGGCTCGAAGGTCGTCGAGAAAGCCTTTGGCGAAGCGGGTGTGCTCAACGTGACGCAGCATCCCGTTCGATCGCAATCCGAAGCCGATGACTTAGCCAAAGCCATCTTTGCAGAATTGACCGGCGGCAACTTGCAAGCCGAAGGCGTCGCGATGGGCAATCCCAAATTGACGGCAGGCTGCAAGGTCAAGCTCAAGTCGCTGGGGACAAAATTCAGCGGCGAATATTTCGTCAGTCACACGCGCCACACGTATGATTCGGACGACGGCTATCTCACTGAGTTTGTGATCAGCGGCAGCAATCCCGACACGTTTACTGATCTGCTCTTCGGCGGCTCGGGCACGAATCCCGGCATGAACGGCGGCGGTGCACCTGAGGGTGTGGTCGTCGGCATCGTGACGAACAACAAAGACCCGCAAGGCTTGGGCCGCGTCAAAGTGAAATTCCCGTGGCTGTCGGCCGACGAAGAAAGCAACTGGGCGCGACTCTCTTCGCCGATGGCGGGCAAAGATCGCGGCCTATTCATTTTGCCGGAAGTCAACGACGAAGTGCTGGTCATGTTCGAGCAAGGCGACGTGAATCATCCGTATGTGATCGGTTCGCTGTGGAACGGCACGGACAAGCCGCCGCTCAGCGCCGATCAAGCCGTCGACGGCTCTGGCAATGTCGTGCGCCGCATCCTCAAGACGACGGCGGGGCACACCATCACACTCGATGAATCCGAAGACTCGCCGGGAATTCAGATCGTCGATAAGACGGGCAACAACAAGATCATCATCGATTCCAAGGATAACAAACTGAGCGTCAACATCGATGGGGATGTGGCGCTCGAAGCGAAAGGCGCGATCACCTTCAAGACTTCGAGCGGTGACTTCACGATCGAGTGCAGCAACTTCACGGTGAAGGCGCAGCAAAAGGCGGATATTCAAGCGCAAATGGACTTGTCCTTGAAGAGTGCCACGTCCACGGCTAAACTCGAAGGCGTGATGATGGAAGTCTCCGGCTCGGCCTCGGGCAAGGTGACCAGCAGCGGCGTGCTGGAAGTGCAGGGCAGTTTGGTGAAGATTAATTAGGGCGATGGTAAATTAGTAGATTGGTAAATTGGTAACTGGTTGATCGGTGATTGGTAATTGGTCGCTCGGTCAACTGGTAATTGGTTAACTGATTGACCAATTACCGATTGACTACTCGACTACGGGACTACAGGACTACAGGACTTCATGACTAACCCTCTCATTGGCAAAGGCTGGGCGTTTCCGGTGGGCGTGGATGGACGCGGCGGGATTGCGCTGGCCGCCGACACCACCGACATCGATCAGGCCATCATCACGATTCTCAGCACCGGCATCGGTCAGCGTGTGATGCGGCCCGATTTCGGCTGCAAGATTCACGATCTGGCTTTCGCGCCCATCAACGCGCAGACGCTGGGCCTAGTCCAGCGGTATGTGGAAGAAGCGATCGGGTGGTGGGAACCGCGCGTCGATGTGGTGGATATTGAAGTCACGACCGATTCATCCCTGCGCGCCGTCGGCAAGCTAATCATCAACATCCGTTACCGTGTGAAGTCAACGCAGGACACGCGTGCGCTGGTGTATCCGTTCTACTTGATCAACGAAGAATGACACGCAACACGCACCACGTATGGCGTGTTGCGTAGTGCGTGAAAAACAGGTGACTTATGCCCCTCCCTGACCCGCGACTCGACGACCGTCATTTTCAGGACATCGTCAACGAAGCCAAAGGCTTGATTCCGCGCTATTGCCCGGAGTGGACGGATCACAATCTGTCTGATCCGGGCGTCACGCTGATCGAGTTGTTTGCGTGGATGACGGACCTGATGCTGTACCGGCTCAATCGGGTGCCGGACAAAAACTACATCCGCTTCATGGACTTGATCGGCATTCGCTTGCAGGGCGCGACGCCCGCGCGGGCGCCGATCACGTTTTGGCTGTCCGCGCCGCAGCCCGGCCCGATTAAGATTGCCCGAGGCACGGAAGTGGCGACGGTGCGTACCGGCGATCAAGCTGCGATCACGTTCACGACCGATGAAGACATCACCGTGATTCCGCCCACGCTCCGATCGGCGTGGACATCGTCCGACGAGCAGAACTTTGTCGATCAAACGCCCAAACTCGATCTGGCCACTGAACTGTTCGATGCCTTCCAACGCAAGCCCATCGCGGGTGATGCGCTGTATCTGGCCTTTGGCGAGAACTTGAGCCAGAACATTTTGTCACTCACCATCGATTGCCGCGTCGAAGGCATCGGCGTCGATCCCAAAGATCCGCCGCTGGCGTGGGAAGCGTGGTGCGGCGCAGGCAAAAACTGGGTGCGCTGCGATGTCGATTCCGACGGCACGGGCGGCCTTAACACCGTAGGCACGGTGATTCTGCATTTGCCACGCGGCATGGAGGTGAAGGCGATGGGCAGCCAGCGTGCCTTCTGGGTGCGCGTGCGCCTGACGCCGGTGCGGCCCAAACAGTCGTCATATTCAGCCTCGCCGCGCATCAATACGATCAAAGCCATCACTATCGGCGGCACGGCCTGGGCCACGCACTCGCTGGTCATTCGCAACGAAGTGCTGGGCCGCAGCGATGGCACACCGGGGCAAGTGTTTCGCATCGAGAATCGCCCAGTCTTGCCGCGTCAGGAAGGCGAATCGATCGAGATTCAAAACGAAGTGGGCGATTGGATTCCGTGGCAGGAAGTGGAGACCTTCACCAACTCGACCGGCGACGATGCCCATTACGTGATTGATAACGTGAGCGGCGAAGTGCAATTTGGCCCGGCCATTCGCCAACCGAACGGCGTCGAACGCTACTACGGCTTGATTCCGCCCAAAGGCAAACAACTTCGCTTGGGCCGCTATCGATCGGGTGGCGGCACGATCGGGAACGTGGGTGCGAATACGCTCACGGTGTTGAAGTCGTCCATCCCGTATGTTGCGCGTGTGAATAATCGTGTTCCGGCGGCGGGCGGCCTCGATCAAGAGTCGCTGGACTCTGCGAAGATGCGCGCGCCGCAAGCGCTGCGCACGCGCAATCGCGCGGTAACAGCCGAGGATTTTGAGCATCTGGCGAAGCAGGCCAGTCGAACCGTCGCACGCGCGCGCTGTATTCAGGCCCGATCGGAAGAGAAGACCGATGCGCCCACGCCTGGCACGGTGGAAGTGTTGATCGTGCCGCACGTGTCGGTGGGCGGCCGCATCACGCCGCAGACGTTGCAGCCCGCGCCGGAGTTGATCGAAGAAGTGCGCAAGTATCTGGACGAGCGGCGTTTGCTGACGACGAACCTGGTGGTCGATAGTCCCGCGTATGTGGGCGTTGCCGTGGAAGCCACGGTGATGATCCACAAGCACGCGAGCATTGAACGCGTGCAGGCGCAAATCGTCGAACGTTTATCCAAGTACGTTGATCCGTTGGTCGGCGGGCCTGATGGACAGGGCTGGCCCTTCGGGCGTGATCTGTATCTGTCGGAAGTGATGACGATTATGCAGTCCGTCAGCGGCGTAGAGTTCGTGCAAGACGCGACCTTGTATCAAGTCGATCTGCGTTCCGGGCAAGCTCGCGCCGCCGGGCAAAAAATCGCGCTGACGCAGGACGCGCTGTTGTTCGCGTATGATCATCGGATTACGGTGAAGACCAGAGTGTAAGTGGTCAATCGGTAATTGGTTGATCAGTAATCGGTCAACGGGTAACCAGTCAACCAATTACCGCTTACCAATCACGGATAACGCCATGTCTTTTGGCAAACTCGAAATCAAATATGCGGACGGCACCAGCGGCGTCGTTGAGCTGACGAAGCCGCAAATGATCATGGGGCGCTCGGCAGATGTCGAAATTCCGCTCAATGATCAGCAAGTTTCGCGGCGGCATGCGGCTTTGCTGTGCGGCCCGGATGGCGTGCGGTTGGTCGATGCCGGTTCGGCCAATGGCACGTTCCTCAGCGGTGCGCGCTTGCCTGCGCAACAACCCGTGCCTTTGTCCGATGGCGCGCAGATTCGCGTGGGGCAAACGCTGATCAAATTTGTCGCGCCTGTTGTCGAAGTGGACAAGACGACCACGCCAGTTCGAATGCGTGCCGCAGCGCCGAAGCCCGAAGCGGTTGAAGCCAAGGCCGATGAGACATCGATCAAGCGTAAGCCCGCGACGACGACTCCACCTGAGGCGAAGATACCGGTAGCGCCGCCGCCTTCATTCACGCCGCCTCCGCCCAGCGATGCGGAGGCTGAGCCAGCGCCCGAACCGCAACGACCCATCACGCCGCCGGGCATGCCCACCGATCAAAGTTCATATCTCAAGTATCTGCCTTCGTTCCTGGGCGGCAATGAGTTCTTAGGCCGTTTTCTGCTGATTTTTGAGCAAATTCTCACGCCCTTGGATCGACAAATTGATCAACTGTATCAGTATTTCGATCCGCGTTTAGCCCCGCCCGACTTCTTGCCGTGGCTGGCCTCGTGGCTGGGACTGGTGCTGGACGAACGCTGGCCGGAAGGTCAACGCCGCGAGTTGATCCGCGCCGCCGTTGAGTTGTACGAGTGGCGCGGCACGCGGCGCGGCCTCAGCGAATTTGTGCGACTATACACCGGCTTCACGCCGGTGATTATCGAGCCGGGGGTGGGCAAGGGCGCGAAAGCCGATCAAGCCCATCGCTTTATCGTGCGGATCACATCATCGGAACCGGACAAGCTTGATCGAGCGGTGTTGATGTCCATTATCGATTTAGAGAAACCCGCGCATGCGGGGTACAAACTGGAAGTGGTGCGTGATGCGTGATGCGTGTTGTCGGTCACGCACCACGTAACACGCAATACGAAAGAGATTATCATGTCCCATCGAATCGTATTTGCCTTCATCTTGATCAGCCTCCTCGCTTTGCTCGCAGCCTGCGGCGGAAACACCACGCCAGCCGCGCCCGGCGATAGCGCGACGCAATTGGCGCAAACCGCCGAAGCGATGTTGACGACGACCGCCGCGCCCAAGGTCACGCCGACGGCCACCACACCGCCGGTCGCGCCGGTTACGCAAACGCCTACGATGCCCGCACCGCCGCCCGCGATCACGGCGCAGCCGCCCTGCACCAACGATTCCAAATTCTTGGAAGATATTACCGTGCCAGACGGCACGCACTTTGCGCCAGGCACGCCCTTCGACAAAACGTGGCGCATTCAAAATACGGGCACGTGCACGTGGGATACAACCTATCAATTCCGATTGATCAACGACGTGGGTATGGCCGGACAGAATTTCAATTTGCCTAAAACAGTCGCGCCTAATGATACGATCGACATCACCGTGAAGTTTGTCTCGCCGATGACGGCGGGCAAGTATCGCAGCCAGTGGCGCATCTTTGCGCCCGATGGTTCGCCTCTGGGTCAACGACCGTATGTGGAGATCGTCGTGCCGTAGGGTTTAACTCACTCATCGGACGCGGATGAGCGCGGATAAACGCAGATTACCCTTTCATCTGCGAAAATCAGCGTTTATCTGCGTCCCCTTATTTTAACGATGCTCAATCAGATCAAGCGGCACATTCTGCAACACACCACGGCTTACGCGATCGGCGGCGCCGTTTTGGGCGTGATTGTGATCGCGCTGGTGTGTGTGGCGTCTGTCGTGCTGCGCGTGATTGTGCCCGCCGCCCGATCGACCCCCACGCCCGTTGCGACGGCAATTGTCAGCATCACGCCGACGATCATGGTTACGCCGGAAGCCGCCGCGTGTGCGCAGCCGCCGCTGAAACCGATCGAGCCGAGCACGCTCAACGCCGCGACGAACCCGCAAATTGCCGCGCCGCGCGGCCGCGCTAGTGATCCGCTACCTTTCCTTGAATTGCCGTTTCCGTGCAATGGCCTGGATAGCGGCTTTGGTTGCACCGACGCGCAATTTCGCCGCGCCAGCCAACGCTATCGCGCGGGCGGCCGCCTCAACAGTTTCTTCGATCATCTCTACCCGTTGTATCCCGCACCGCGCGCCAAAGCGGTGACGGCGGGCCGCGAACCCTTCGACACACCGATTGGTGATCGCATCCTCATCTTCGACGGCAGCGCCAGCGAAGCGGATTACTACAGCGGCCATCCCGCGTATGACTTTATGCCTTATGTGCCGCGCACCGCGACCACGCCGGTCTTTGCCGCGGCCGCTGGTCTGGTGATGGATGTGAACACGCACGCGGCCTCGGGCGCGTTGTATGTGAAGATCAAACATAGCGTCGTGGGCGTGGGCGACTTTCAAACGATTTACTGGCATCTGCATCCCGACCCATTTTTCGACGCGATGAAGAGCCGCGTGAACCAACCGATCAATGCAGGCGAACGCCTCGGCACGATGGGCAACACGGGCTGGAGCACCGGGCAT
Source organism: Thermoflexales bacterium (assembly GCA_017999195.1). GTDB lineage: Bacteria > Chloroflexota > Anaerolineae > Fen-1058 > Fen-1058 > JAGOBP01. The sequence goes on along the minus strand of JAGOBP010000021.1, from coordinate 4,206 downwards.
CATTTGCACTTCGAGGTGCGTTTCGATCGCAATCGCGACGGCGTGTTTTCCGCCGATGAAACAATCGACCCCTACGGCTTCACGCCCAGCGCGCAATATCCCGTCGATCCGTGGGGTGTGGCGCAGACCTTCGTCGATGCGCGCGGTGCGACGTACGCTCATGCGCCCAGTATCAGTTGGTATCTGTGGCTGCATCCGCTGAGCGTGAGTGCGCAAGTGCCCGCTAACGGCGGCGGACTGATTGATCTTTCGATCAGTGCGTTGACGGCGTCAGCCGCGTCAACCATTGAAGCGCTGACCTGTGCCCCGATGGGTTCACTGCCGCCCAACGGCACGATCAACTGGTCGCTGTCGCCTGATCCGAATCCGACAGATTCAACGGCGGGCACGGGCAATGGGCACAGTTTATCGGTCTTCGATGCGAGTGGGAATCCGGTCGATAAATTCAATCCGCCGTTGGAAATTCAAATTCCCTTTGATGATGAAGACCTGAAGAACGTTGATCCCAACACCTTGATCATTTATCGCGCCGAGACTGATCGTGAGGCGTGGACGCCGCTGCCTACCGAACTCAATTTGCAGCGACACCTCGCCATCGCTTTCACTGATCGACCAGGCCGCTTCAGTCTGATGGGGAAGCCGACGCGCGACCTCGTGCCGCCGACGACGGACATTCAACTATCGGGTGCGACTTCACCCGAAGGCACGTTCTATGATCAAGTCACGGTGACTTTGAATGCGACTGATCCCAGTGGCATCGCTCAAATCGAATACAGCCTCGATGGTGGCTCGACGTGGCAGGTGTACACGTCACCCTTTACGCTTACGCCCAATGGTGTACCCCAGCCGCTCGAACCGTCTGATGAAGTGGGCGAAACCTTCGGCGGCGGGCCGGGACGCTTTGTGGTGCTGGCCTCAGCCACGGACAAAGCGGGCAACGTCGAAGAGCCACCGGCCTATCGGAGTGTGGTGATCGATCCATCGCTTGCGCCTACACCGACACCCACCTCAACGCCCACTCGTCGTCCGCCGACCCGCACGCCCACGCCATCGCCGACGGCTACGCGGCCGCCCATCATCTTTGGGGCCACACCCAATCCCATCGGGCGCGGGGCGTGCACGATTTTGTCGTGGGCGGTTGAAGGCGTGAAGTCCGTTCGCTTGAATAATGACGGCGTGAAAGGTCGCGGTCAACGCGAAGTGTGCTTGTTTGAAACCACGATGTTTTTGCTGCGTGTGAAGTTCATGGATGACAGCGCGCTCGATACGCCGCTGATTGTCACCGTGAATCCGCTGCCGCTATTGGATGACAAGACGCCGCCACCGCCGCCGCGCCAATTGTCCCCGGATGATACGCAGGTGAAGTGTGCCGGATCGACGACGCTCACGTGGAGTGAAACCAAAGACGCCAGCGGCATCATTCGCTACGATTGGGCGTTCGAGCGGTACATTCCCAATACCGATGGCGTAGGTTACACACCCATCGCCACGGGCAGCACGGCAGGCCTGACAGCCAAAGTGCCGATCGAGTGCGGCGAGGCGTATCGTTTCCGGGTGCGCGCGACCGATGGCGCGGGCAACACCGGCCAGTATTCCTTCAACGCGATGTTTGACGTTGCACCCGATTGATCTTGTGCTAAACTGAATTCGGTAAGCGGTGATGGGTGATCAGTAATCGGTCAACTGGTCAATGAGTGAACCAGTCAACCGATTACCCGTTGACCCGTTACCAATCAAACACTCACCACCATAAGGTGCTCACTATGAAATTCGGCACACTGCATATCAAACTCCCCGATGGCAAAACGCGCGATTATCCGCTCGATCAACCGAGTGTGTCGGTGGGCCGCGCGCAGGGGAATGAGTTGATCATCGAAGACACGTCGGTGTCACGTCGCCATGCGCGGCTCAGCGTTGAATCAGGAAAACTCTTGATTGAAGACCTGGGTTCGGCCAATGGTACGTTCATTGGCAGCCAGCGGCTGGCCGCCAACACGTCCAGTTTAGTGCCGGAAAACCAGACCTTCTTGCTGGGCGATGTCGAGGTGCGCTACACGCCCGCGCCCGTTGTCGAGGCCACGCAGGCCTTTGCCAAGCCCAAGATTGAAACGGTTGCGCCTGCCGCCGCGCCCGATGGCCCGCCGGTCAGCATCTCGTTGGTCGGGCCGACGCAGCCCGTCGCGCCGGGCACGGTGACGACGGCGAACTTGACGATCCAAAATCGCGGCACGGTGGTGGATGAACTACTCATCAAGGTGTCTGGCATCCCGATCGAGTGGGTGCGCATCACCAAGGACCGTGTGCCGCTGCTGCCCAACGCGCAGGAAACGGTCACGATTACGTTTGCGCCGCCTCGCCGGCCTGATGCCACTGCGACCGATCATGCCTTCATCATCAGCGTGATCTCGCGCGAATATCGCACCGGCGCCAATGCCAATGGCACGCTGAAAGTGCTGCCTTTTCAGGGGTTTTCGTTTAATCTGAATCCGCAGCGCAGCACGCGCGATTTTCAATTGATGGTGCAGAACCAAGGCAACGCGCCTACGGCCTATCGCTTCAGCGGCAGCGATGATGAGCAGGCGTTGGCGTATCAGTTTGGGCAAGAGGGTGTGACGTTGCAACCGGGCCAATCGGGCACGATCGGCCTGCACGTCGCGCCGAAGATTAAGCCCAAAGTCGGCACGCGCGAGATGCGCTCCTTCAGCATTATCGCCTCACCACTTGATCCAACGGCCGCTGAAGTGAAAACCACCGGCCAGTTGATCGTCCGCCCGCCCATTCCGGTGTGGCTGATTCCGCTGGTGCTGTTGATAACGTTGTGCCTGTGCGTGGGCGTGGCTCTTGGCTATACGCAAGTGTGCGGTACGCTCGGATCGAATCTGCCGTTGTGCCCGGTCAACGCCAAGCCTGAAATCAAGGTCTTTGAGGCAAAACCGAATGAAATCGAAAAAGGCGGCACAATCGCGTTGACGTGGGACGTGAGCAATGCCGAAAAGGTGGAACTGATCGCGCCCGTACAAGAAACCTTGCAGAAGAGCGGTGTCAAAACCGTCAACGTGGAACAGAGTACCAACTTCACGTTGAAGGCCACGAATAATCTGGGCGGCTCGGTTGAAAAATCAATCGCAGTCAAGTTGAAGAACAGCCCGCCGGTGGTGCAGAGTTTTACCTCTGATCCGCAAGTGGTGGTGGCAGGGCAACCGGGCAAAGTCACGTTGAGTTGGACGGTGGTCGGCGCGACCGGTGTCAGCATCGAAGGTGCGCCGGGCGCGACGGGTGCGACGGGCAACATCCAGATTGATCCGCCCAGTGCCGATAAAGTCTACAAATTGGTCGCAACGAACGAAGCCGGGACGGTGGAGCAATCGATCACGATCGGCGTCTCGTCGGCCGGGTGTGTGATGATCAGCGGCGCGGAGATGCGCGAAGGACCATCGGACAAGTATCGCGTGATCGATAATCTGTCGGCGGGCATGACGGTTTCGCCGGTCAGCCGCAATGGCACAGGGGAGTGGCTGCGCGTGCGGGCCAACAAAGAGGGCTGGATTCCCGTTAGCGCCGTGAATTGCGCGAATGTGAAGATTCTGGATGTGCCCACCGTCAGCCCGGCCGATGTGCCGCCTGAACCGACCAACACGCCGACGATCACTCCGACGCCGACCAATACGCCAACCGCTACGCCCACGCCCACCAATACGCCTAAACCGCCCGGCACCGCGAAGCCGCCGGTGGGGCCGATCTCAACGTTCGTCTTCCAGCCGCCGGTGTTGATCAACCCGGGCTTGTTGAATCCGGGGTTGATCGTGACGTTCGTTGGCAGCAGCATCGACGACTACGTGGGCAACTGGGTGCCCGAAGATGCGAACTGGAATGGCGTCGTGGTGATCAAGATCACCAAGGAAAACGCCACTCAATTGCGCGTGCATGGAGAAGGCAAATGCTCACCGACGAATTGCGACTGGGGCGATGTGATCGTGACCTTCAGCGCCGAGCCAGTGGTGGCTACGTTCTCGAATGGGCGCACGCTGACCATCTCGATGGAGTCGTACTCGCAACTGCGCGCGGTGAAGACGGGCGGCGGCACGACCGATGATGTGAAGTATAAGAAGCAATGAGGCCACGCTAAAAAATAACGAACCGCTTCGATTCGTCGAGGCGGCTCGTTTTGTGTGTTACGTGGTTCGTGTTGCGTGATGAGTCTTACAC
>JAGOBP010000399.1 GCA_017999195.1 Thermoflexales bacterium | reverse complement strand
ATTTTGATCGGCGCGATCGGCGTGCTGGATGATCTGACGATCAGTCAGGCGTCGGCGGTCTTCGAGTTGTCCCAGGCCAATCGGGCGTTGAGCGTCCGCGACTTGTATCGCCGCGCGATGAACATCGGACAGGATCACATCGCGTCGACGGTGAACACGCTGGTGCTGGCCTATGTAGGCGCCTCGCTGCCGCTGCTGCTGTTGTTTGCGGTGTATCCGCAGCCGTTCGGGCAGATCATCAATCGCGAGTTTGTGACGGAAGAAGTGGTGCGCACGCTGGTGGGCAGCCTGGGATTGGTGTCGGCGGTGCCGATTACCACGCTGTTAGCGTGTGTGCTGGTGGGCGGACGGAAAACTAAATTTGTGTCAGGCGAAGGCTGAAGGACTGCCCAACGCCTTCGATGTTAGCGGCTACATGTCAGGTCTCGTCGACGGTTGCACACCGAGTTGGGTAGCTCGCGGCAAGTGAATGATCATTTCACTGATTGAGCAGGCCGCCACGATATCCATTCGGGCTGCGACTGTTGATCCATGCGTGGTAAAAGAATCTCTTGTTGTTTGCCGTCAGGGATCGAAAGTAATACCCACTTCTCAACTTGGCCCGACATATTGCTCCGCACCAAGATTAAGAGTCGCCGGTCTAAGGGAGGTGGTAGAAGTTTCTCATAAATGAGCGCCTTCTCTTGGTAAATTTTCTGTAACCCTGCTCCGTCTGGACGAACAACGTAAATTGCGCCTTCGAGGTGCTCTTCAACCGAGCGCAAGATAATCCACTTGCCATCTTTTGACCATTGTGGGTATACTGCAATCCCCTGAAATTCCGTAACTGGCTGTACATCTAGACCGCTGGAATTCATCACGAATACTCTAAGCCCTGGGCCATGTGCAGTGTCATTGTCCACGAACGCGATTTTTGTGCCATCAGGCGATGGAGCGGGCGCAATGTCGCAAGTGGGTGGCTCCGTGAGACGATTTTGCTCAGATGTAAGCGTGTTCACTTTGTATAGGCCGCAATTATCAAACGCAGTGTAGACCTCAAAGAGGATTGTATTCTGATCAAGCCATGATAAGTCGTGTTTCCGCCCTGTCAGATTTCCGGTCAAATCTCGCATCTCGGCGCCGTCAGAGGATAAGAGATAAAGACGTGATAATCGAATTTGGTTCTCCGTAAACCCCGCCGTTTTGGGATCGCCATCTTTCACGCCGATGATTGCGACCGATTTCCCATCAGGTGACCATTGAGCATCTTCAAGGTAAGCCATGCTGGTTAAGAATTGCGGCGATAAGTCGTGCGGCTTGAGGATGAAGAGATCTGTTTTGGATGATGCGCTATTTTGAGCAAATGCCAGCGCTTTTGAAGCATCCGCTGACCAGTCAGATATTCTGGTGAAATGGGGTGGCGAGATGAATTGAACCTTGGTCGGGGTTGGACATTTCACGCCAGCAAGTACACAATCTGCAGGAACGAAGGCGATTTGACCGTCCACGGGCAAGAATATCTCCCCAGACTGTGAGGATGGAGAGTCCCCTATTCCTTGACAGGCAACGATGCACAACATCAATAGTCCACAAATCGCAAGTGTTTTCATTTCTGTTTTCCGAAGTCCATACGCTAGACGTGGGTTGCCCAGCAATGCTTAGGTCGATTGCCGCACTATCATAGCCTGATAACGACACGCCAGAAAACAATAGACCTCACGCGGCCTGATTGTAGCGTCTTCGCCTCTTCCGCGTCAAGCCGATACCAGTCGCTTCAAATTCAGTGATTGACGCGCGCTCTGTCCGGTGTATACTGAATTCAGGCTCTGTGGTTTAGTTGGCACATTGACTTTGTTAGCGGCGTAGATCAATCGGATTGGCGTAGCATCATCGGTCATTGGCACTCCCGTTGAAGCAGGTGAGCCATGATCAATCCGCTGCCGCCCGGCGTCTCGCTCGACACTTCCCCGGCCGAACTGAGCATTCGCTTGCTGGGTCTGCCGGTTGTTGCACACGCTCAGACTCAACTGGATATTCCCCGCCGCGAAGTTCGCGCCTTGCTATATCGTCTGGCTAATCGACTGGAACCCGTCTCGCGCGAGCAGTTGTGTTTTCTCTTCTGGCCCAATGCGCCCGAAGCCACGGCCCGCCGCACGCTGAGTCATCTGCTCACCCACCTGCGCAATGCCCTGCCATCACCGGCCGCAGTAACGGCGCGTGACGATCACGTGGAATTAAATCCCCGCTGCGTTTGGACCGACACCACCACCTTTGAACAGTTGGGTTGCACGTCACAGTTAAGCCGGTCGCTTCCCGCCTTGCAGCAAAGGCTGGAAGTGTATCGCGGTCCGTTCCTCAGCGGCTTTGCTTTGAACAGCAGCGCCGAGTTTGAAGCCTGGGTGGTGCAAGAGCGCGGCAATTGGGAACGCCTGTATCTGGAAGCGCTGGCGATGTTGATTGAAGAGCAGACGGCCTGTGGCGCGTATGAAGCGGCCATCGTCAATGCCCAGCGTTATCTGAGCACCGACGATCTGGCCGAAGAAGTTCATCGCCGCCTGATTGAGCTGTACGCCGCCATCGGCAATCGCGCCATGGCTATTCGCCAGTTTGAGCTTTGTGCCGCCGTGCTGGGCCGCGAACTGCGCTTGACGCCGCAGCCCATGACGTGGGCGGTCTATCACGTCATCCTCGAAGGCGGTTCACCCTTAACTCATCCGCGTTAGACACACCTCTAACTTTGATGTAGCCAGTTTGTAGCCACTCCTGTGCCACGATGTACTCAGATATTGGACGTCGGCGCTGACGTCGATTCGTGCCGCACGAAGCATTCCGGCCATTACCGCCGAAAGGAGCCGTGGACATGCGTGCTCGATTTTTCTCTCCGCTGCTGACGATTGTGATTTGCGCGATCATGATCATGGTCAACAATGCGCGCGCTTATCCGCTGGCCGATCAATCCTCGCCGCCCGACGGCCCGGCTGTACCCGGCGTGGCGATCTCGCCGCTGCTGCACTATCAGGGCCGCATGACCAATCCCACTACCGGCCAGCCCATAGCCGATGGCGTCTACGCCGTCACCTTTAGCCTGTATGACGTGGCGGCCGGCGGCACGGCCAAGTGGACCGAGACCAAAAACGTGCCGGTGGCGGGCGGTCTGTTCAGCACGGCGCTGGGCGACACGTCGGCGCTGCCGCAGTCCTTGTTTAGCGGACAGGCACTGTGGCTGGGCATCAAAGTGGGCGCAGACCTGGAAGCCACACCACGACAGGCCATTGTGCCGGTGGCCTATGCGTTGAGTCTAGTGCCGGGCGCGGCCATCACCGGCAGTTTGTCCTCGCCCGCCTTGCGCGTCAGCAACAGCAGCGGCCCCGCCCTTGTCACCAGTGGCGCGACCACGCTGGGCGGCAACGTCACCATCAACGGCTCACTCAGTGGGGGCACGCACGCGCACAGCGGCGCAGACATCACCAGCGGCACCGTCGTCGATGCGCGCCTCGATGCCGCCCTCGCGCGTGATGCTGAAGTGGCCGTCTCGTATTACAACAAGACCGAGGCTGAGGCACGCTATGTGAATACAACCGGCCCCGATGCCATCTTTGCCAACAGCACCGTTGCCGCATTGGCCGTCAATCAAAGCGGCACAGGCCAGGCCGGTTATTTCACCAGCACCGCGACATTTGGCGTCAAGGGCGAAACCGCCTCGACGACGAGCGGACAGGCCGGACTGCTGGGCACGGCCGGATCGGCCAGCACGCTCAATCGGGTGGCCGGGGTTCTGGGGAATTCCACCAACGGTTTTGGTGTGGCCGGAACCAGCACCAATCATTACGGCGTCGTTGGCTTCAGCAGCAACTCGATCGGCGTGCGGGGCGAATCCTCGACGGGGGCCAATCCCGGCGTGTGGGGCGGCAGTTGGGGCACGGGGCCGGGCGTGTACGGGCTGGGTGTCAATGGTCATGGCGTTCAAGGCGCGGGTGACACGGCGGCCAGTAATTATGGCGGTTTCTTCACGGGTTGGGGCGGCATCTACGCCGAAGGCACTAATGGCGGCAACGGCGGGGAGTTTGCCAGCACCAGCGGCTATGGCCTGTATGCCACGGCTGACTCCATTGGGGTGTGGGGCAACAGCACCGGCAGCGCGGGGGTGTATGGCACCAGCCCCAGCGATTGGGGTGTGTACGGGTCCAGCCCCAATGGCTATGCGCTCTACGGCAACAGCACTGACGGCTATGGCTTGTATGCTCGAACCTACACCACCACTCGCTATGCCGGATATTTCTATAACGGCGGAGGGGCGGGAACCAATCGGGGGGTGGGCGTGGCCGCCTTTACGGGCAATGGCAGTTCCAACGACCTTCATCCTGGCGGCTCGTATTACAAAGCGGCGGGCGAATTCTCTGGACCAGATGGCATACTGGCGGCCACTTCAGCGGATGCCACCAGCGGTGATGCCATCCACGCCATCACCACGGTGAGCGGTTCCGGTCAATGGGCCTTGCGTGCCACCAAGGCAGGCGGCGGTAACTACGCCGGATACTTTACCGGCAATGTGTACGTGCTGGGCGACTTGATCGCCAGCGGCACCAAACCCTTCAAGATCGATAA
>JAGOBP010000398.1 GCA_017999195.1 Thermoflexales bacterium | reverse complement strand
CCTTGAAGCCAAGCCGTGGTGGCAAGTCGATCTCGGTGCCGTGATCAGCCTGACTCAGATCGTGTTGTGGAATCGCACCGATTGTTGCAGCGATCGATTGAGCAACTTCCGCGTCTTTGTCTCAACCGATCCATTCACGTCCACCGATCCGGTGCAGACCCAGGCCCAGCCGGGGGTGTGGACGTACTCCAATGCGGGCGCGGTCGGTGCGACGCTGCCCATCAGCACCCTGCAAAACAGCATGCCGATCACCGGTCGCTATGTGCGGGTACAACTGCTGGGCACCAACTATCTGCACCTGCGCGAAGTGCAAGTGTTTGGCTCGCCGCGCCCGATCGGGACGTGCAGTGGAACAGCATGTCCGACCGTCGGCGGAACAGGCTATGTGGGTCAAGCGGCGCAGTTTGATGGCAGCGACGACGCTGTGTCCTTGCCCGCCAACCTGTTGAGTGCCAATAGTTTCTCGTTTGTGGGCTGGGTCAAGTGGAGTGGCAACAGCAACGGGCAGCGCATCTTCGATCTGGGCAGCAGTTCGACTGAGTATCTGTACCTGTCGCCGCGCAGCAGCAACGGGCGGGTGCGGTTTGAAATCAGATCGGCCAGCGGCAGCGCGCAATACTTGGAGTCGCCTGCGGCTCTGCCAACCAACACGTGGACGCCTGTGGCCGTTACATTGGATGGAGCGAGTGATCTGGCACGCATCTATCTCAATGGCGCCGAGGTTGTCTCCGGCACGATCAGTGTCGATCCCAATCAGATTGCACAGACCAGCAACTGGCTGGGCAAGTCGCGCTTCGCTGATCCCTACTTCAATGGCCTGCTCGATGAAGCGGCGTTTTACAATCGGATGTTGACCACCGACGAGATTCAAAGGCTGGCGCAGACCACCGTTGCGGGCGTGCAGGGCGTGGAGGCGGCCTTTACGCAGTTGGCCTCTGGCTTTTTAGTCGAACCGACGCGTGACGATCAAGCGGTGTACTTGCCACTGGATGACTATCCCGATCAATATGGCGCGGTTGGGTTCAAGAATCTCGCGGGCACGGCTACCACGACGTGCGCGGGCACGACCTGCCCGACGACCGGTGCAGTTGGAATGCGGGGCGCAGCGGCGCAGTTTGACGGAGTGGACGATCGCGTGGTGATTTCATCATCACAGGTGATCACCGGTAATTTCACGGTGGCCGCCTGGGTTAAGCTGAATAACGTGAACGCCAGCCTGTCCGTGATGGGGTCGCGAGAACCGGGTGACTATAGTTTTGATTTCAAGTTCCAAAACGGCAATCAGATTCACGGCGACATTGGCACAGGCACAGCCTGGCTGACCATCAATGCCGACGCCAATTACACCTATCAGGTTGGCACCTGGTATCACGTGGCTTACGCCGTTACTCCAACCGGTTATGCTATCTACATGAATGGCGCGCAAATCGGCCAGGGCACGTTTAGCGGCGTGCCCTTGTTGACTGATGCGAATCACGCGTTGCGCCTCGGCAGTTACGGCGCATCAGGTGAACAGTTCGACGGCTTGATTGACGAGGTGCGCGTGTTCCGCCGCGCTTTAAGTGAGACGGAAGTTCGAGCCTTGTATCGCGGCGTAGACCCTGTGTTGAAGTTGGACTTTGAAAACAACTTCGCCGATAGTTCGAGCTGGACGCAAGCGGTTGGTGCGCCTACAGCGGCCCAAACGCCGCAACTCCTGCCCGGTACGGGCATCGTGGGGCAGATGGCGGCTCAGTTTGACGGCGTCGATGATCGGCTAACGTTAACGCCGGCGATTACGCTGGCGAACCAGTCATTCTCCGTAATGTTCTGGGCGAAACAGACGCGCTTCGACGTCTACCAATTTGCGCTGGGCGCGGGTTCAGCCGCCAACAATCAGGGCTTGCAAATCGGCTTCACCAATCAGAACAAGTTTGAATGTGGCTTCTATGCCAATGATCTAATGACCTCAGCCGCTTACCCAGACTCGAACTGGCATCAGTGGACGTGTACCTTTGATGCCGGCACTAAAAAGCGCACGATCTATCGCGACGGCACGCAAGTCGCGCAAGACACGGCTTCCGCCAATTATCAGGGCGGCAATAACTGGGTCATCGGCAATGCGGCGTGGGGCAACAGCCCCTTCCAGGGCCAGTTGGATGAGGTGCGCGTGTATCCGGTGGCGCTGCCCGCCGATGAGGTGAATGCGCTGGCGCAGACTGGCTTCCGATCGGCCACCGTGACATCAACGGGTGCGGGTGTCACAGCGAGCACGTGGACGTTGACGCCGCCCGCCGGATTGGAAGGGTTGTATCGCCTGGACGTGCGCGGCAAGGATGCCAACGGCCTGGTCGATCTGACCAACCTCGGCAACAATCAGTGGACGGGGGCAGTGGATACGCTGGCACCGCGAATTTTATACAGCGCAAAATCGAATCAATTCGGGACAAGTACCTATCACATCTTTACGGTGCGTGACTTCAACCTGAATACAGACAACATCCGCATGTCAGTAATTTGCAACAATACTGGTTCAACACGTCCACAATTTGTTGGTGCACCCGGTTGGCCCGCGCCTAGATATACTAACCCTGTCTGGTATCGTCTGGGCGGCGGTCAGCCAATGTTGTCTGAGCAAACATTGGTCTGTGTTCAAACTGGCCTTGATCAGCCTGGCGCAATGTTGACTGTCTGCGATACGGCCGGTAACTGCACACAGCAAAACTCGGCTAACCCTGCGCCATCAGTTGCCGCCGATGTTGACGTAGCCTCGGCCATGGTTCAGTACCTTACTGCCAATGATCGATCAACACTGGCCCGTGCAGCTGGCGGCCCCGGCGCAAACATCGCCATCCAGACACCAATCGCTGACACAGTGCTCAGCACGATCGATCCCATCAGCATCACGGGCAGCGCCAGTTCGTACTTGTCGCTGAAAGCCATCACGGTGACGGTCGACGGCACGCCTGTTTATACCACCAGTTATCTCGCTCACGCCATCACCTCGACCAACTTTGCTGTGGATTGGACGCCGATGACCGAAGGCGCGCACGTCCTGCAAGCGGAAGCGGCCGATTGGGGACCGGATGCGCTGTACACCATCTATCTGCCGATCATGCTGCAAACCGGCTCAATCGGGCTGACGAATGCCGCCGAAACTCAATCGGCTTTGCCCATCAAGCCGCAAGTCCTCTCGACGTCTGAACCGATCACGATCTATCTCGATCTCACGCCGCCGAGCGTTGATCTCGGCTCGACGGTGTTCACACGTACCGCGTATGCGCCGCCCAGCGTGCGCTTTAGCGGCTCAGTCACCGACGCGCTTGGCCTAGACCATGTGATCGTGGAAGTGGGCGATAGTGCGCTCACGGCGAACACCGATCAAGCGGATCAGTGGACAGCCGATTGGCCGGTGGACGCCTCCGCGTTACCCGATGGCGTAACGTATCCCATCACGGCCACCGCGATCGATCGGGCCGGGCACCTCACCACGAGCGTGATTACGGGCGTAATCGATGTCGTTGGTCCAAACGTTCAGCCTTCGATCACGATCGATGATCAACCGTTGGTGGCTGGCTTATGGATCACACAGACCGAGCCGCATACGTACACGCTGACGCTGCCGCCCGCCGTCGATGGCAGTGGCACGCTCGGGTATTGGTTTGGCTACACGCTTGGGCCGGCCTTCACGCTGGATATGTTGGAATTCGCGCCGTATGAATCTGATGTGATCACACTCACTCGCGCGATCACTCTGCCCAACGATGGACAGGCGCTGTATCTGCATGTCGTCGCGTACGATATGGTGGGCAATGACACCACGCAGACGTTTGGGCCAGTGTATGTGGATACGCCTGTCGCGCCCGATTACATCGGCATGAACGAACCGACCGGGCCGTATCAAGGCTTGCCTTATCGGCAGTGGATGGACAATAGTTGCAGTTATCTGGGTCAGGACTTGCGAGTGCCGATGCGCGCGCAACCCGGCGCGGCACTGGCTGAAGCGCAAAAACTGTATGCGACGTGGGATCGCTCGGCAATGCGAATCACCTGGTCGGGTGCCGACTGGAATCGTGACGGCGACTTGTTCGTCTACTTCGATACGATTCCCGATCAGATGCCGGATTATCCCGGCACGATTCCATACGTTCGACATGGCAGCCATGTCGCCTACGATCCATACGCGGCGACGATGAACAGCACGCTGATGCTGTTGCCCGTGCAAGAGTGGTCCAGCATACCGGTGTTCTTCCCGGATCTGTGGCCGGATCTCAATCGCATGAATGCTGATTATGCGGTGTGGGTTGAGAACGACACTACGCTGCATCTGTTGCAATGGGACGACGGCAGCCAACAGTGGACGGAGATTGCGCTGCCGGACACAGCCGCGTTTAACTTCAGCACAGACACCGGCACACCGTTGACTGAGTTCTATCTGCCACTCGACGCGGTGAGCGCGACGATCGGCAGCCAGGTGAATCTGGTGGCCTTTGCCTCGGACGATGATGCGCTGCGCGTGTGGTCGGTGCTGCCGTCAACCAATCCCGCTTCTAGCCGTAAAGTCATGGTTAATGCTGTGCCCGCTAATGAACCATTCCAGTTCATGCTGACCGATTGCTACACCTTTACGCTGGACGA
>JAGOBP010000397.1 GCA_017999195.1 Thermoflexales bacterium | reverse complement strand
GTCATATATTCTTTGCGCGCATACGCTTGCAGGCCCACCTTGTAATATTGCCCGGCGGCTTCCGCTGTGGGTGTGGGCGAAACGGGCAGTTGATGCGGCGCCAGCGTCGGCGGCGGCAGCGTGGGTTCAACCGGGGTCCGTGTGGGCAGCGCCGGCGCGGCCGATTCGAGCGCCACGGTGGCGGTGGGCGGCCCTCCGGGCGGCGCGGATCCGATCGGGGCAGCGGCACACCCGATCAGGCTGCTTGCGATCACGATGAGGCTGAGCAAATACAGTGGCTTGACGTGCAGCGTAGACATCGACATGCAGCGATTGTATCATGAGACGCAAGCACATCTCAAGCGAAAGCGTCTAAGAGTATGCTATAATTTCGGTCGCGACTTTTTCCACGTGATAAACCATGACGACATTCAAGGGCGAGGCAGACGAACGGCGCTTAAGCGCGCAGTTAGAGGCGCTGCTGGAAGCGTCGATGGCGATCACCGCCGAACTGGCGATCGACCGCGTTTTGCAGCGCATCGTCGACTTGGCGCGCACGCTGGTCGGTGCTAAATACTCGGCCCTGGGCGTGCCCAACCCCGGCGGCACGCTGGATAAATTTGTCACCTCGGGCATGACGCCGGATGAAGTGCGCGCGGCCGGTCATGCGCCCATTGGCAAGGGCTTGCTGGGCGTCTTGCTGCGTGAACCCAAGCCCATCCGTTTGCGCCGCCTGGAAGATGATCCGCGTTCCAGCGGCGTCGGCCAGCAGCATCCGCACATGACCAGTTTCCTCGGCGTGCCCATTATCTTTAAGGGCAAATTGCTGGGCAATCTGTATTTGACGGACAAGATCGGCGCGGATGAATTCTCCGATCAAGACGAGCATCTGATCACCATGCTGGCCGCGCAGGCGGCCATCGCGATTGAGAATGCCAATCTCTACAAGCAGGTGCAGCGGCTGGCCGTGCTGGAAGAGCGCGAGCGCATCGCCATGGACTTGCACGACGGCATCATTCAATCGATCTATGCCGTGGGCCTGACGCTGGAATATGTGGGCCTGCTGTTTGATGAACAACCGCAAGATGCGCGCAAGCGCCTGCAAGATGCCATCGGCGGCCTCAACGACGTCATCCGCGACATTCGCAACTACATCCTTGATCTGCGCCCGCAGCGGTTTCAAAACAAAAATCTATCGGCGGGGCTGACCGATCTGGTGCGCGCCTTCAAAGCCAACACCTTTATCAATGTGGAAGTGCAAACGAATGAACGCGCCGACAGCGACCTGACGGCCGATCAATCGGCGGGACTGTTTCATGTGGCGCAGGAAGCGCTGGCCAACATCGCCAAGCATGCGCGCGCGCGCAGCGTTACCATCAATCTGCGGCGCGAGGGCCAGCAAGTGATCTTGTCCGTGGCCGACGACGGGCGCGGCTTTGATATGCTCAACGTCAAACAATACTCCGGCCATGGCTTGCGAAATATGCAGGAACGCGCGCGCGCCCTGGGCGCAGACTTCGAGACGACCAGCGCCGTGGGGCAGGGCACCCGCATTGTGGTGCGCGTCACGGTCAAAAAATAACCGGAAAGACCGCAGCATAATTTGATCCACGAACGGCGCGCCGGATCACGAATGACTTGACCGTGGTGAAGGCGCGTGACCATTCGCGGATCGTTTTTATTGAAGCGAGAAGCGTATGATTCCCAACCACTTTCAATTAGCGCTGCGCCCGATCGCTTCGCCCGACTCGATCGTGCGGGTGCCTCACGCCCGGTTTACGGTGCTAGCCTCGCGCTTGATCCGGCTTGAATACAGCCCCACCGATCAGTTTGAAGATCACGCCAGCCAGACCTTCTGGTATCGCGATCTGCCCACGCCCGAATTCACCGTGGAACATTTCGACGATGTGATCGCCATCACGACCGATCATCTGCACCTGCAATATCGCATTACAGAGCGCGGCTTCGCGCGCGATACGCTGTCGATCGAAATGCAGGCCACGGGCACGGTGTGGCGTTACGGCGATCTGGGCGAGCGCGATAATTTGCGCGGCACAGCGCGCACGCTCGATGAAGCCAACGGCGCGATCCGGTTGGAGCGCGGCCTGATGAGCCGGGCGGGCTGGTCGGTGGCGGACGATTCGCGCAGCCTGGTGTTTGACGAAACGAGTTGGCTGACGCCGCGGGCCACGCCGGAAAATATTGATCTGTACTTCTTCGGCTACGGTCGCGATTATTTGCACTGCCTGTACGATTTTGGCAAAGTGGCGGGGCACGTGCCGCTGCTGCCGCGCTGGGCGCTGGGCAATTGGTGGAGCCGGTACTGGGCGTATACGCAGGCCGAGTTGATCGAACTTATGACGGAGTTTCAGCAGTACGATATTCCGTTGTCGGTTTGCATCATCGACATGGATTGGCACATCACCAACACCGGCAATGAATCCAGCGGCTGGACGGGCTATACGTGGAATCGCGAACTGTTTCCCGACTCGCTGGAACTGATCGCGTGGCTGCATGAAAACGGCTTAAAAACCGCCCTCAACTTGCATCCCGCCGACGGCGTCCATCCGCACGAATCCCAATATCGCCTGATGGCGAATGCCCTGGGTCAAGACTTGACGCTGAAACGCCCGATCGACTTCAACCTGGGCGATCCGGCTTTTGCACGCGCTTACTTTGAAATTCTGCATCATCCGCATGAGGCTGACGGCGTGGACTTCTGGTGGATCGACTGGCAGCAGGGCACGCGCAGTCAACTGGCCGGACTTGATCCGTTGATGTGGTTGAATCATTTGCATTTCTATGATCTGGCGCGCTATGGCGCAAAGCGGCCATTTATCTTCTCGCGCTGGTTCGGGCTGGGCAATCATCGCTACCCGATCGGTTTTTCCGGCGACACCGTGGTCACGTGGGAATCGCTGGCGTTTCAGCCCTATTTCACGGCGACGGCGGCCAACGTCGCCTATGGCTGGTGGAGTCACGACATTGGCGGACACATGGGCGGCTTTGAAGACGCGGAGTTGTATGCGCGCTGGGTGCAGTTCGGCGTGTTCAGTCCCATCCTGCGGCTGCACAGCACCAACAACCCGTATCAAGATCGCCGGCCGTGGCGCACCGATGCCGAGACGCTGCGCCTCATCGGCGATGCCATGCGCTTGCGGCACGCGCTGATTCCCTATCTGTATACGATGGCGTGGCGCAATCACACGCAGGATGTGCCGCTGATCACGCCGATGTATTACGAGTATCCCGATGAAGACGCGGCCTATCACTGCCCGCAGCAATATCAATTCGGCACAGAACTCGTCGTCGCGCCCTACGTTTCACCGCGCGACCCCGACACGCGCCTGAGCCGTCAAACGCTGTGGCTGCCGTATGGCAGTTGGTTCAACTTCTTCACCGGCGAACACTATTATGGGCGGCGCTGGCACACGCTGTACGGTCGCTTGGAAGACCTGCCCGTCTTCGCCAAAGCGGGCGCGATCGTGCCGTTGGCCGATCGCGCGGTAGGCAACCCCGAGCGTTTGGACCTCGTCATCTTTCCCGATGCCGACAATCGTTTTGAGTTATACGAAGACGATGGCGAATCGCAGGCCTATCAGCAGGGGCGTTATGCACTGACGGCCTTTACTTTCTTGTGGCGCGTAACCGAGGCCGAATTCACGATTGATCCGGTGATGGGCGATGTCAGCATCGTCCCAGCGCGGCGCACGTATCGCCTGACTTTCCGGGGCATTCAACGGCCCGATCAGATCAGCGTGCACGTCAACGGCCGCCCGCGTGAGGTCGAGACGTCGTATGACGCCAACACCGACTCACTGACGATCGAAGGCCTGACGCTCATCGCGCTCGATCGGGCGGTGGTCGTTGTCGCCATGACCGAGCAATTGTTGATGGCGTGGCGCGATCGACGTTTGGAACAGGCGCGCACTTTGCTGCGTGAATTCCGCATCGACAACTGGCTGAAACTACAGATCGATCGGGACTGGGACAAACTGGTGGCCGCCCCCGATCTGTTGCAGGGTTATCAAGGGCTGAAAGACGTCCACGTGGCCGCGCTGCGGAACATCATTCAATCGCGCGTAGTTTAGCCTTCTCAAACTCCAAACAAAAACTCGCCAGCCCGAGATTTCGGACTGGCGAGTTGCTTTTTCTGGGCAGTCGGTTACGCCGCGCTGCCTTCCAGCAAGCCGGTGGCCTTGGCCAATTCGGCGGCCTTGGTGCGGCTGGAGCAGCTGAGCTTCGCCAGGATGTTGCCCACATGACCTTCGGCCGTCTTCTCGCTGATGGTCAGGCGTTGCGCGATCTGGCGGTTGGTCATGCCGTTGACGACCAGCGCCAACACTTCGCGCTCGCGCCGGGTGAGTGAGCCGGGCGTGCGATTGGTGGCCGCTGCGCGTCGCTGGCGGGGCCGCAGACCAAACTGTTTCGCGCCTGCTTCACAGCGTTCCATATCGGGGCGGGCGTTCAAGCGTGACAACACTGAATGAGCCAAAGACAGTCGCTCGCGACCTTCATTCTTGCTTTCGGTATCGCCCAGTTCCAGCAGCGCCACAGCCAGACCGCCATTGCCGCGCGCCTCGAAGAGCACATCGTGTTGGGCGGTGGCATGTTGAACCACGGCCCGGTACGCGCCGATGGTG
>JAGOBP010000020.1 GCA_017999195.1 Thermoflexales bacterium | reverse complement strand
CCCGACCGTCCCTCCGCCACCGCCCCCCACTACCACTCCACCGGATCCGACAACCGCCGCCGCAACCGGCAGCACAAGCGCAACGGTTGAGCCGACCAAGGCCAGCGGGTCTGCGGCGCAAGCCACGCTGCAATCTGGGGCGGCGGGCAGCACCACGGGAACTAAACCCGCGGCGACTGCGTCAGGTTCAGCTGTAAAGCCGGCGGCCACCACCAGCGGATCGGGTGCGGCAGCCAGTGGCAGTGTCACTTCAACCAAGAGCACGACGAGCACGGTGGCGGGTGGCGAGACGCAAGTGCCCAAGACCGGCGCAGGCGATTCACTGGGCTTGCTGGCGCTGGCCGCAGGTCTGGTGGCTGTGTTCTTCGCCGCGCGCCGCTTGCGCACGACGCAGGCTTGATGATCCGATTTCTCAATTGGGTCAACCGTTACTTACTCGGTTGACCCATTTTTGTTTAAGGCCATGACAGATTCTTTATTCTTACGCTCCACTGATCTATCCGCGCTCGAAGCCGCATTGGCCGAAGGCGCTTGCTGCTCGATCGTTGGTTTAAGTAATATCGGCAAGTCCATGCTGTTGCGGGCGGCAGCCGAGGCCAATGCGTGCACCGATTCTGCGTTGTACGTCTATGTGGATTGCAATTCCATGCTGGCGCTGACCGATCAGGCGTTTTACCAGGTGACGCTGCGCGCCGCGCTGGATGCCGCACGACGGCTGGGCAAGCAAGTGCCGGCCGAATTGGTGAAGCGCGTGGAGGTGTTGTATCAGACCGTGATCGAGGCGGAACGGCCGATCGTGGCGGCGTTGAGTTTCAACGATGGCGTGGCCTTATTGTGCGAGCAGCTCAATCGGCGCGTAGCCTTGCTATTCGACGAATTCGATGATCCGTTTGGCACGCTGGAAGGCCGGGTCTTTCTGAATTTGCGTGCGCTGCATGACAAATACGAATCGTTGGTGTATGTGACGGCCACCGGGATGCCGCTGGCCGATCGGCGGCACGATGCTGATGCGGGCGAATTTTGCGAGTTATTTGTCGGTCATCAAATCACGTTGAGTTTATTGACCGATGACATGGCCCGACAAGCAGTGGCGCACTGGAGCGCCGAAGAGAACGTGACGCTGGATCGCGGTGAAGTTGATTTTGTGATCGAGCAGGCGGGCGGACACCCTGGCTTGCTGCGCACGGCGACGCGCCTGGTGGTGCGGGTGGCCAGCGGCGCGCCGATCGGGTCACGCACCCAGGCGTTGACGCTGGCGCGCGAGCGATTGGAAAGCGACTCGGTTATTCGTAGTGAGTGTGCTAAACTTTGGGGGCAATTGTCGCCGTTGGAGCAGGAGGCCCTGCTGAATTTTCTGGCCAATGACGGCGAACTGCCTGGCGGCTTAATTCAGGCTGATCTGGTTGCCAAGGGTCTCATCGTGTTGGATACAACGCCGCGCGTGTTTGGCCGGTTGTTTGCGGGCTATGCCTATCGACAGCGGCGAACGCGGCAGGCGGCCGCGTCCGGTGTGCACATCGACGTGGATGCGGGCGAGGTCTGGGTGGACGGTGAGCGCGTCCCGACGTTGACTGATCTGGAGTATCGACTGTTGTTGTTATTGTACGGTCGCTTGAGCAAATTATGCGACAAATACCAGATCGTCGAAGCCGTGTGGGGACAGGATTACATTGACGAAGTGGACGATGCCCGCATTGAGAAATTGATCAGCCGCCTGCGCAGCAAACTCGAGCGTGATCCGGCCAACCCCAAGTATCTTCAGACGGTGCGCGGCCGAGGCTACAAACT
This sequence comes from Thermoflexales bacterium, assembly GCA_017999195.1. Classification (GTDB taxonomy): domain Bacteria; phylum Chloroflexota; class Anaerolineae; order Fen-1058; family Fen-1058; genus JAGOBP01. Next base: position 15,636 of record JAGOBP010000020.1, on the reverse strand, counting down.
CATCTCTGCTTAGCTCACTCACAAAGCAATTAGGTCCAGGCGACCAAGGGTGCAACAGCCATGAAAGAGCAAATTCTCATCGTTGAAGACGACCTGGCGATGTCCACGGGAATCCGCGATGTGCTGGATATGGCGGGCTATAAAGTTCAATTGGCCGAGAATGGCCTGGAGGCGTTGCACGTGTTAACGCGCTTCCGCCCCGATCTGATCATTTCCGACATCATGATGCCGGAGATGGATGGCTTTGAATTGCTGGAGCAGGTTCGGCGGCGGCCCAACTGGGCCGTGATTCCCTTTATTTTCTTGACGGCCAAAGGGCAGCGCACCGACATTCGAGCAGGCAAGCAATTGGGCGCTGACGACTATCTGGTCAAGTCCGTCGATCTGGACGATTTGCTGGTGGTGGTGCGCGCCAAACTCGATCGGGCCATTGTGCTGAAGCAGCAATCGTTGAAAGAGATGGAGAATCTGAAGAACACCATCTTGAACATGCTGAGCCACGAGTTTCGCACGCCCCTGACGTACATTACGGGTTACGTCGATTTGATGCAAGAAGGCAACTGGTCGGCCGATGATCTGCAAAAATTCCTCAGCCGCATCAAGGGCGGCAGCACGCGCCTGAACCGCCTAGTGGAAGATTTCCTGCTGCTGGTGCGCTTCGAAACCGACGATGCCCATCAAGCGTACCTGATGGACAAGCGCCCCTTCAACGCCTGGCATCTCTTGATTAATCGAGTGTTTGAGGGCTTGCAAGATGCCGCCGCCGCGCGCCATGTGGCTCTCGTCGCGGAGATCGCGCCGAATTTGCCGCTGGTCGATGCGCACGAGAATTATCTGGAAAATGCGCTGCACCGCCTGGTGGATAACGCGATCAAGTTTTCCAAGCCGGGCGGCGCGCAGGTGATCGCGCGGGTCACGGCCGAAGACCGGCGGGTGTGCGTGCGCATCATCGATTACGGCATCGGGATACCCATCCTGGAACTGCCCAAGATGTTCGATCGCTTCCACCAGATCAATCGGGAGCGGATGGAACAGCAGGGCGCAGGCGTCAGCCTCGCCATCGTCAAAGGCATCGCCGAACTGCATCGCGGCGAAGTCGATTGCACCAGCGAAGAAGGCGCGGGCAGCGAATTCATGATGGTTTTGCCCGCCATGCCGTAACCCGCCGCGCGGCTGTCAGACGGCTGTCCGGCTTGCGTCAAACATAAACGCCAAGCCGGTGCTATGATTACCACGACATTTACCCTCAGGAGGCAATACGATGGCGTCTTTGCTGGATAAAGTTCGAACATTGATCTCGGCCAATCTGCACTCGATGGTCGATTCCGCGCTTAAGGCGAATTCCGTCGCGGTGATGGACGAGTACATCCGCCAGGCGGAGGACAACCTGGAAAAATTGGAAGATGCGGCCGCGACCGTCGGCGGCGAAGTGAAAACGCTGAAGCGCAAGGTCGATGAGTACGCGGCGCAAGCGGCCAAACTCGATCGCGACATCGACGCGTTGTTGCAGCAGGACCGCAACGATCTGGCCACGGCGGCGCAGGCCAAATTCAACACCACGCAGCGCCTGGCTGATCAATACAAAGAGCAGTATGAGCGGCAGCAGGCCGAATACAAGGCTTTGCTGGATGCCAAGCTGAAGCTGGAAGCCAAGCTGACCACCACCAAGCAAGAGCGCGAAGAAATGCTGGCGCTGCTGGACCTGGCCAAGTCCAAGGAACTGGCCGTCAAGACGATGAAGTCCATCGACGACATCGTGGGCAGCGGCGACGCCGACATCGCGCGGTTGGGCGAATCGATTCGCGCGCGGCTGGACAAGGCCTCGGCCAAGAGCGAGATGATGGCCAGTCGCCTCGACGACCAAATGGACGAAGTGTTGGGCAAGGCCGAACTGGACACCCAGCTGGCCGAACGCAAGAAGCGGCTGGGGTTGGGCGGCTAAACACCGCACCGCAGCATCGCCCCATAAGTTGATCTGGCCCAGGCGGGCGGGGTCGAGACGCTCGGCTCCGCCCGTTTATTTGCCTGCTGGACAGGTGGGATTACAATAGTCGTATCGAGCCGTAGTCACTGAGCGGGAGTACATTTCCCATGAACCGTACACGTCTGATTTTTGTGGGTGTCATTGCTGTGGCGATCGTGATTGTCGCGATCGGTTTGATTTCACGCGCGACGGGATCAACCACCAACCCGATCGCACCGGCGGCCTCCAACGACCCGATCGAGTTGCGCATCGTCACCGCGCTGCCGATCGAGCAGTGGGTGACCGAAGCGGCCACCGCCTATAACGGCGAGAATCGTCAATTGGATGGTCGTCGCGTCAAAGTGACGATCATTCCGATGGATGGTTTGACCGCGCTCAATCGCTTTGACAGCGCGTCCTTTGATGTCACGCCCACCGCGTGGATTCCCGATTCGCGCTACTTGGTGGAACTGGCGAACGCTGCGTACAAAGATCGATTGGGCCGCGACGTCTTCCTGACCGACGGTGAATATCGCGCCAAGCCGATTGCGTTGTCGCTGTTTGCGTGGGGCTTGTATGGCACGCGCGCCAAGGCGCTGGAAGCCAAGTTCGGCACCGTCGATTGGAAGACCATCCACGATGCGGCGATTGCAGCGGGCGGCTGGCCGGAGTTGGGCGGCGATGCGGCCTGGGGCTTCTTCAAGCTGGTCGTGCCCAATCCGCGCAAGAACGTCGGCGGTCTGGCGGCGATGGTGGCGGCGGCCGGTGAATACTACGACAAGCCCAACATCTCCGTGGAAGATGTGACCAAGCCCGAATTCCAGAAGTGGCTGAAAGAGTTGATGGGTTCGGTCACGGCCATCAGTGGCGCAAGCGCCTACACGGCGGAAGACTTCGCGCTGTTGGGCTACTCGGTGGGCGACGGCGGCCAGATGCTGGAAAGCGACTTGCTGGCGAACATGGCCGGTATCGCCACGCGCTGGCAAGATCCATTGGCGGTGCGTTATCCGAAGTATGTGACTTGGTTCGACTTTCCGTTCAGCGTGTGGATCGGCCCGGAGACAACGGCGGCCGATAAGAATGCGGCGCTGGACTTTCAGAAGTATTTGTTGAGCAAGCCCGTGCAGGAAAAAGCGGTGGTGTACGGCCTGCGGCCCGTCAACGCCGATGTAAGCGTCGATCGACCGGACAGCCCGTTTACGCGCTGGAAGGATGCGGGCATTACGCCGGTGGTGCAGCGCACCTCGGCCATGCGTTCGCCCGATCGCGACGTGCTGCAATCGCTGCTGCGCTGGTTCGATCTGAATATTGCTCAACGGTAAATTATCAGCGTGGTGCGTGATGCGCGGGGTGCGTGACGGACTAATCACGTAACACGCAACACGTACCACGTACTACGGAGACGCTCATGTCTCGTTCTCGCTCGTATCGTCCTTCCTATAAAAATCCTTCGCCCAATCCCGGCGGCTGGTTGACATTGTTGATCATCGTCATGGTGGGCTGTGCTTTGTGCTGGCCGCTGACATCCGGCGCTGTGGACAATTTGCTGGGCAGCGTCGGCGACACCGTGCAGACCGTGACGCAAGGCCCGCGCGCCGCGTTGACGATGGCGGTTTCACCGGAAAAGACCGAACTGTTCAAAGGTCTGGTGGATGCCTACAATCAGCGCAATTTCAAAGCGAGCACCGGCGAAAAACTGGACGTCGCGATCGTGCCGTTTGATCCCGATCGGATGTTGGATGCCGCGCTGGCGAATGAATTTCAAGCGGTGTCGCCGGATTCATCGATCTGGCTCGATCAACTCGATCGAGAATTTCAGGGCCGACAAGGGACTGAAGCGTCGTTAGTCGGGCAAACTGTGCGCTTTGCCGTAACGCCGGTCGTCATCGCGATGTGGCGCGATAAGGCGCAGTCCCTGGGGTGGCCCACCCAACCGATCGGGTGGAGTGACCTTCTGGCAGAAGCGCAGCGTGATCGCAACTTCAAGTGGAGTCATCCTTCGACCACATCGGCATCCGGCGTGCTGGCGACGCTGGCGATGTTTTACGCGGGCGCAGACAAGACGCGCGGCCTGACCATCGACGATGTGCGGTCGCAAAAAGTGCTGGATTATGTGGGCGCGCTGGAAAAGACGGTGCGCTATTACGGCGAGGGCGAACTGCCCACGGCGCAACGCGTGGCGCAGACTGGCCGCGATTATCTGGATGCCTTTGTCGCATCAGAGGCGATCGTGATCTGGGCGAATCAGCAGCCCGGCGTCGATCTGGTGGCGGTGTATCCCAGCGAAGGCGCGCTGTGGCAAGACCATCCGCTTGCTTTGTTGGAAGGCGCGAATCTGACGGACCTCAATCGTGAGGCGTTTCGCTCGTTCGCAAGTTTCATCACCTCGGCTGATGCGCAACAGTTGATTTTGGCGAAGGGGTATCGTCCCGCCGATCTGACGATCAAACTCGACGGTCCGTCGTCGCCCATCACGCTGGCGAACGGCGCGGACCCATCGCAGCCGCAGACGGCGCTGCAAGTGCCGGGCGCGCAAGTGCTGGACGTGGTGCGTGAATCGTGGCTGGCCTATAAGCGCCGCACCAATGTGATGCTCGTTGTCGATACGTCGGGCAGCATGGAAGGCACAAAGTTGAGCAATGTGCAGACCGCGCTGAAGACGTTTATCGATCAAGTGAAGAGCGATGACGAACGCATCGGCTTGATCGAGTTTTACAGCAGCGTCGATGAATTGGTCGCGTTGAATACGTTGAAGACCAATCGCAGCACGTTGATCGCGCGCATTTCGCAGTTGGAAGCGGGCGGCGATACGTCGCTGCTGGACGGCGTGGTGGCCGCGTACGATCGCTTGCAGCGCCTCAACGATCCAGAGCGCATCAACGCGATTGTGGTGATGACGGACGGCAAAGAGAATGCGTCCAACATCCGCTTGAATGAATTGGTCGCCAAGTTGCAGCGCGGCAATGAGACGGGTGTGCCGGTAGTGGTGTTCGGCATTGCCTACGGCAGTGACGCCGACACGAGCGCGCTGGAAGCCATCGCAGGCGCGACGAACGGGCAAACGTATCGCGGCACGGTGGAGACGATTAAGGGGTTGTATAAGATTTTGTCGACGTATTTCTAAACGTATTGCGTGATGCGTGGTGCGTGTTTATCTTCACGCACCACGCATCACGCACCACGACTTCATGAGCACTGACGAGACCGCGACCCTCCTGCAAGCCGGAATCGCTGCCGCGAAAGCGGGCGAGCGCGGGAAGGCGCGCGAGTTGTTGCAGCGCGTGGTTGCCGCCGATGAGAGTAACTTGCAGGCGTGGTTGTGGTTGAGTGACGTCGTCAATACGCTGGAAGATCAAGAAGTTTGTTTGGAGAATGTGCTGACGCTCGATCCCGACAATGCGACAGCGCGCAAGGGCCTGGACTGGGTGCGGGCGCAGATCACGGCCACGCCGGAGATCGAGCCGATTTCGATCTTTCCGCACGTCGAGATGGATGAGTTGCGGCAACGCGAAGCGCGCGTCTCACTTGACTTTTCCAACGCCGAACTGGATGATCCGCTGTTGTGTGTGTACTGCGCGCACCCGACGAGCGAGGAAGACAAAGCCTGTCCCAACTGCCATCGCAGCCTGTACGTCACGGTGTTGAAGCGCGAGAAGCCGGTCTGGGTCTGGGTGGGCTGGACGGTCGGCTTCGTTGAGGCGTTCTACTCGCTGGGCCTGGTGCTGCTGCTGACGACGATTCTGGCGTACACGGTCTCGGCCGCGAATTTCGGCGACAAATCAATCGAGACGGCGGATGTCCTGGCGGTCTATTTTGGACAGCCGGGATCAATTTCGAAAGCGGGCCAAGCGGCCATCTTCAGCGTCATGCCGCGCGAGGTGTTTTTCTTTCGCTTAGGCTACGCGCTTGTCACGGCGCTGGCGACCGTGGGGTTGGTGACACGCCAGCGCGTGTTTCATCTTCTGTATGTGGCGGGGATGACCGCGTCGGTGGTTAGCATCTATTACTGGACCACGCTGAATCGCGTCCTGATTGCCGATGCGAGTGGGCCAGCCACGCCCCTGCAGGGGATATTGCAGGTGGCCCTGAATGAACTGCTCGGCATTTTTTCGACGTTGTCCAGCGCCTTGGCCGGCGGCCTGCTGGTGTTGCGCGGCTTGATGGCCTTATTGATGGACGGCGATTTTGATAAAGTGACCGAGCGCCTGTGGTGTGTCATCGATAAGACCGTGCGCGAACCCACGACCGCTTTTGTGCGCGCCAAGGCTCACATGCGGCACAGTCGCTGGACGCTGGCCGCGCTGTACGTGCAGCGCGCGATTACGCTGCAACCGTCCATTGTCGAGTATCAACTGGCGCTGGCCGAAATCTATGCCCGCTTGAAGCGCTATCCGCAAAGTTTGCAACTGCTCGATCAGGCCGAGCGTCTGGCGCCCGACACCGTGCAGGTTCAACAACTGCGCGACGTGATTACGCAATTGGCCCAGCGGGCCGCACCGCCAGAAACGAAACCCGATCCTGCGGGAGGGCTATGACGACCGAACAAACCGACTCGAATCTGCGCCAACGTGTGCAGCGCGCCATTATCTCGAATGCGATTTTCGACTGGCGCGGCGGGGTGATTATTGCGCTCGCCATCTTGCTGGGCTTCTTCGGCCCCGATCTGTTTCCCGGCCTTCAAGGCTGGTATTTTATGCTGGGCGGCGCGGCGGCCTGGGGCGCATTGACGTTCAGCATTATCAAAGACCCGGAGACGGGCGCGCAAGTGACGGCCGGTCTGCTGCGGCAAAAATTCGAGCCGACGACGCTGCGCAGTCCCGACTCGAAAGAGCGGCTGATCAAGGCGTTCGAATATCGCGGCCGTATTGCTTCGGCTTTGGCCAAGACCAAGTCGGGCGTGCTGCGCGATCACCTGGAGCAGACCGCCGCCGAAATCGACGACTGGATTGGCAACCTGTTCACCCTGGCGCAGCGGCTGGATACGTTTGAAAGCGACCGCACCATTCAGGCCGATCTGAAGACCGTGCCCGCCGCGATTCAGAAAGACGAACTGCGACTCAAGAGCGTGGGTGATCCGTCACTGAAGAAACAAATCGAAGAGACGCTGGCCTCGCGCCGATCGCATCTGGCGTCGCTGCAAAACCTGCAAAGCACCATCGAACGCGGCAAATTTCAGATGGATCAAACGCTCTCGTCGATGGGCACGGTCTATTCGCAATTGCTGCTGATGGACGCCAAAGACATCGACAGCGGGCGGTATCAGCGCCTGCGCGATGACATCGCCGAAGAGGTGAAGGGCCTGCACGAAGTGGTCGAGGCGATGGATGAGGTGTATAAGCAGAATTAGCAATGAACAATGATCAATTAACAATGACAAATGACAAATGATAAAACGATCGGCTGATTGGCCGAGCACCAATTGACCAATCTACTCGTTTGCCAATCTACCAATTTACCAATCTGCCGATTGACCAATTAACCAATCACCAGGTGAATCATGTTTGAGACGACGAACGAACTAAACGGCTATCTCGCACCCAATGAACGTGTACTGTGGCAGGGGCAGGGCAAACGTCGCTTGAGCGCCACCTCATCGGGCGGAGTAATCTTCATCGTGATGTTTGTGGCGATGGCGGTGATCTTTTTCGGGGTCTTTGCCAGCATATCGGGCACGTCGCGCGGGCGCAGTGACGATGCTGAGGTGGCGTTTATCGTCCTGCCGATCATCATGCTGTCGGTGGGGCTGGGCGTGGGTATTCCGCTGTTGATCGTGGGCCAGCGGACGAGCAATGGCCGCTACTTTGTTACCACTACGTCGGTGTTGATTCTTTATCCGCCGACGACCTGGGCGGGCCGCCGCCTGACGGTTCTGCCGCTGAAGAACGTGCCGCAAATCACGCTGAGTGAAAATCGCGACGGGACCGGAACGTTGACCTTTGGGCAAAGCCTGACGGCGAGTTATGGCCGTTATTCCAACAGTTGGATGATGGAGTCAACCCCGACTTTTTCAAATATCGAGCAACCTCGCGACGTTTATCAGTTGATCCGCAAGCAGATGGCTGAGGCTTAGCCGTCAGGCGTCAGGTGGCTGTCGTGCAGGATGCAGTGGTTTGTGGCAGACTGGTCTTGTGAAGAGTGATTGGTAACTGGTAACGGGTTGACCAATTGACCAATTACCAATTGACCAATCACTTAGTGCAGGAGGCAGGCGATGGATCTTGGACAACAACTCTTTCTCTTTCTGAGTAATCCCAGCGTAGCGTATTTAGCCTTGATTGTGGGCCTGTTTATGCTGCTGGTGGCCGTGACGACGCCGGGCACGGGCGTGGCGGAGGTCATCGCCTTCATCGGGTTGGCCGTGGCCGCGATTGGTCTGGTTCGCCTCTCGGCTGATTTTGCCGGCGTGCTGTTGATCATCGTGGCGTTTGTGCTGTTCATCATCGACGTGACGGCCACCACACACGGCGCGTTGACGCTGGGCGGCGCGGCCGCACTGCTGATCGGTTCGCTGATGCTGTTCCCGGTGCGCGAAGGCGCGGAAGGCCTGCCCATCTGGCTGATCGTCGGCGTGACGCTGAGCACGGCCGGACTGAGCGCGCTGGTGCTGAGCGCGCTGATGCGCGTGCGGCAGCAAAAGCGTGTCGATGGCGCGGCGCAAAATGTGGTGGGCATGACGGGCGTCGTGAAAACGATCGTGCAACCGGCGGCCTTCGGCACCGCACAGATCGTCGGGCAGTTGTGGACGATCAGCGCCGACGAACCGATCGAGCCGGGCACGAACGTGGAAGTGCTCCAGCGCACCGGCTTGACGTTGCACGTCAAACGCATCAATCCGTAAGGCGTGCGCGAACGCGCGCCTCACTTTTCGTCAGGAGGAAGCACATGGAAAGCGGTCTGTTAGCAGCGTGTGTCGTGGGCGCAATTTTGATCGTGGGCGCGGGCCTGGTTTTCAGCGCGATTCGCGTGGTGCCGCAATTCCAGCGGTTGGTGGTGTTCCGCTTTGGTAACTGCATCGGCCAGAAGGGACCGGGCCTGGTGCTGCTGTATCCGTTCGGCATCGATCGGGCGACCTCGGTCGATCTGCGCGAGGAAGTGCGCGAAGTGCCGCATCAAACGAACATTACCAAAGACAATGCGTCCATCGGCATCGACTTCCTGATTTACTGGCAAGTCGTTGACGCGGTGAAGAGTGTGTTGGAAGTCAACAACTTCCGGCAGGCCGCGCTGGGTATCGCCACCACCACGCTGCGCGCCGTCATCGGCGACATCGCGCTGGACGATGTGCTGGCGCAGCGCGAGCACATCAATCAGGTGCTGCGCGCGAAGTTGGACGAGACGACCGAGCGGTGGGGTGTGAAAGTGACCGCGGTTGAAATCCGCGAGATTGTGCCGCCGCGCGAAATTCAAGAGGCGATGACGCGCCAGATGAGTGCCGAGCGCACGCGCCGCGCCGTGGTGACCGAAGCGTTGGGTACGCGCGAAGCGGCCGTGACCGTGGCTGAAGGCCAGAAGACGGCGGCGGTGTTGTCGGCGGAAGGCAAGAAGCAGGCGGCCATCTTGGAAGCCGAAGGCCAGCGGGCCGCGCAGGCGCTGGTGGCCGATGGTTTCGCCGTGGCGCTGGATAAGATTTACGGCGTCGCCAAGACCGTCGATTCCAAGACGATGACGCTGCAATATCTGGAAGCGCTCAAGACGATCGGCTCCAGCCCGTCGACCAAGTACATCTTCCCGATGGAGTTGACGAACCTGCTCAAACCCATCATCAGCATGACGCAGGATGCTACCAAGTAATTCGCCGTCGATCGAGATCGTGCCGGCGTCGTGGCGTGATACGCGCGCGCTGGTGAAACTCGATCGGCGCTGTTTCAAAGCGGTCGACGCCTTTGCGTGGTATGAGTTCCTGGGGCTGTGTTTGTGGCCTACAGTGATTTCGCTGAAGGCCGTTGAGGGTGATCGGATCGTCGGCTTTATTGCGGGCGATCCACGCCCCAGCGAAGGCCACACGATCATCGTCACGATCGGCGTGGACCCCGATTGGCAGGGACGCGGCCTGGGCGAACGGCTCATGCGGGCGGTGGAAGATCAATCGGCTTTGGCGCGTTTGCAGTTGATGGTGCGCGTGAGCAACATGCCCGCGTTAAAGTTGTATCGCAAGTTGGGTTACGACATCGTCGATACCTGGCGCGCCTATTATCCCGACGGCGAAGACGCGTATCTAATGGAAAAAGAAGCAAATCCGTAAATCAGCGAATCAGCGATAAAGCGATTCTCGATAATTTAGTCAGGCTCGTTTTGGCCTTGAGGAGTCAGGCGTCCCCAGACGCCGGTTCGCCCCCAACCGCACGTGGGCGTGCTAACTCCACAGAAAAACTGGAATTGGCTAGATGATGACGAAGTCGCTGTGTCGTTGAGCGCGAGTAGTGAGGGACTGTATGCGAGAGCGAAGTGTGTGGCGTTTGACTGCGTTGTTGATGATCGTTGCGCTGGTGTTGGCGGCCTGCGGTAGTGGGTCGAGCGAGCCGACCAAAGGCGAGTTGACGGTGTATGTGGGCGCGCCCTTGTCTGGTTTCCAGGCGAATGGCGGGCAGACGGTGTTGGGCGGCGTGCGGCTGGCCGCCGAAGAGTTCAATCGCGCGGGCGGCCTGCTGGGCTATAAAGTCGTCGTCGTGCCGCTGGATGATGAAAGCGACAGCGATGTGGCGGTCTCGTTGGCCGAGCAAGTGAAAGCCGACATCGCGGCGGGCAAGCGCGTGTTGGGCGTGGTCGGTCACTATAACAGCGGTCAGACCATTGCCGCGATGGACGTGTACAAAGATTTGCCCATCGTCGTGCTAACGCCCACCTCCAGCGAGATGAGCCTGACGCAGCAAGGCTATGGCAATTTCTTCCGCATCAACGCTAACGATGCCACGCAGGCCCGTATCGACGCGGCCTTTCTGGTGAGTAAATTACAGGCCAAGCGCGTTGCCATCGTGCATAACGATGATCCGTACGGCATCGGTCTGGCCAAGTTGCTCGGCGACGAACTGGGCAAACTCGGCGCGCAAGCGGTGCTGAACCTGCAAGTAAAGGTTGAGCAAAGCGAATACAGCGCAGAAGTGCAGCAAATCAAGGCCGCCGCGCCCGACGCCATTTTCTACGCCGGTTATGAAATCGAGACGCCCTATCTGCGCAATGCGCTGGTGAAGAACGGCGTGCTGCTGCCCTTCATGGCCAGCGACGGTGCCTTCCTCAGCGCGACGATTGACGAAAGCGACAATACGGCTGAAGGCATGTACATCAGTTCCTTCGCGCCGCAGCCCAGTTCGGTGGTGGACAAGGCGTGGATTGCCGCGTATCAAGCAGTCGAATATCGCAATCCCGATACGTACAGCATCAACGGCTACAGCGCGATGAAGGCCATGGGTGAAGCGGCGAAGAAAGCCAACTCGATCGACGCCAAGCAAGTGGCGGCCGCCCTGCGCTCGATCGATCTCACGACGTCCGTCGGCAAGGTCGCCTACGAGGCCAGCGGCGATTTGAAAGAGCAGCGCATCTACATCTTCCAGGTACAGAAGGTCGACGGCGAGTTGGAATTTGTGCAGGTGCCAGAGTAACCCATCGTCTCGATCCTGGCTTGTAGATGGATTCAACTCCATGGAAAAAGTGTTGATTCTCGTTGCACTTTTGTTGTTGCTAGGTCTTCTGGCTTACTGGCAAGTGAGCCACAACAAACAAAGCATTCGCGTTTACTTGCGCGACAAGGGCGCTTCCAATGTCGTCATTCGGTGGGATTGGGGTTGGTTTATTGGCGATCAGAGCAACAACGCTTTTCATGTTGAATATACAGATCTGCGCGGAGCAAATCGCAAGACGCATTGTAAAGTGAACAAGTTTGGCGGAAAAATCTACTGGTCAGAACCGCTGGAAGTGTGAAAGAAGGTCGACGGCGAGTTGGAATTTGTGCAGGTGCCGCAGTAAGTGTGTTTCGGGTTGTAGGTGACCGCGCGGAGTAGGGTACATGGATACTTTGTTGTTTGTTGTTGCGATATTCGCGGTTGTGTTCGGAATTTCCTATTGGCTATCACGCGATAACATGCGGACGATTCGAGGCTACTTACTTCGAGAAGGGGCTGTCAATATCGTTGTTACATGGGATTGGTTCGGTGGCGATCGAGACAGCCAGGTCTTCAATATCGAATACACGGACCGGCATGGTCGGGCCAGCCAGACGCGCTGTAAAATATCGGGCTGGAGTGGTGAAATCTACTGGCGCGATCCGCCACAAATATAAGTGATTTTTGGGAAATTATCCACGGGCGAGTCATTGACTCGCCCGTGCTGTTCCCCGAATAGGTAATGGTGTCTGGCCTGAAAAGGTCACTCGTAAATTATGGTACAATGACTCTTAATAAACGGACTTCGCGCCAGCGAAGTTCATTTAATCTAAGCGAGGCATGCGACATGGGAGTTACCGAATCTCAGGCAGAGACGCAATCGGGCAGCGCGGCCGAGCGCGCGCCAATCGTCAACGACTTCTCGATCACCGCCGCTACCGTTAACGGCTCCGGCAGCCAGACGGCCAACAACACGCTGATCCGCGCCATCCACAAGATGGGCATTCCGGCCAGCGGCAAGAACTTATTCCCCTCCAATATTCAAGGTTTGCCTACGTGGTTCACCATTCGCGTGAGCAAAGACGGCTACATCGCCCGCCGCGAACGCGCCGAAATCCTCATCGCGATGAACAAAGCGACGATTGCCGAAGATGTCCAAAAATTGGAATCGGGCGGCATCTGCCTGTACCCGATCGATGATCCGCTCCCCGTCAAGCGCGACGATGTGACGTTCTACCCGATGCCGGTGAACGAACTGGTCAAAAAGTCCGGCGCAGACGCCAAACTACGCTCCTACGTCGCCAATATGGTGTATGTCGGCGTGTTGTCGTTTCTGCTGTCGATCGAATTAACTGAAATTGAAGCGGCCGTCAGCTACGCCTTCAGCGGCAAGAAGAAAGCGGTCGATCTCAACATGAACGTGGTCAAGGCCGCTTATGCGTGGTCGCAGGCCAACCTCGTCAAGAGCGATCCCTTCCGCGTCGAGCGCATGAACAAGACCGAAGGCACGTTCTTGATCGATGGCAACACCGCCTCGGCGTTGGGCGCGGTTTATGGCGGCGTGCAATTCGTGGCATGGTATCCCATCACTCCGGCTACTTCGGTGGCCGATGGGATAGGTGAGTATCTGCCGCAACTGCGGCGCAATCCCGATGGCACCACCAACTATGCCATCATTCAGGCCGAAGACGAACTCGCCGCGATCGGCATGGTCATCGGCGCGGGTTGGGCGGGCGCGCGCTCGATGACGTCTACCTCCGGGCCGGGCGTTTCGCTCATGGCTGAATTTGTGGGCTATGCGTATTTTGCGGAGATTCCCGCGGTCATCGTCGATGTGCAGCGCATGGGACCGAGCACCGGCTTGCCCACGCGCGTCTCACAAGGCGATGTGCTAAAAGTCTATTATTTAGGCCATGGCGATTGCCGTCACATTGTGCTATTGCCTGGCAACATTCAAGAGTGCTTTGGCTTTGGCGCGGATGCGCTGGACCTGGCCGAGCGTTTGCAGACGCCCGTGTTCGTGCTGACCGACCTCGATCTGGGCATGAACATGTGGCCCACCGAACCCTTCAAATACCCTGAAAAACCCGTCGATCGTGGCAAGGTGCTCTCGGCCGAAGACCTAAGCAAGGTCAAGAACTGGAAGCGCTATGCGGACGTGGATGGCGATGGCATCGGCTGGCGCACGCTGCCCGGCACCAATCATCCGGCGGCCGCCTACTTCACGCGCGGCACGGGGCACAATGAAGCGGCCGGTTACAGCGAGCGGCCCGAGGACTGGCAGAGCAATCTGGAGCGCATCGAGCGCAAGCATGACACGGCGCGCGGCCTGGTGCCGCAGCCCATCATCGATGTGAATGACGACGCCGAAATCGGCTTGATTTCCTACGGCACCAACGGTCCGGCGGTCGTGGAAGCGCGCGATCGGTTGGCGAAGATCGGCGTGAAGACCTCGTACTTGCGCCTGCGCGCTTTGCCCTTGGAATCGGCCTTGGTGGAATTCATCAAGAAACATCCACGCGTGTATGTGATTGAGAACAATCTGGATGGCCAGATGCATTCGTTGATTCAACTGCACGCGCCCCAATATGCCACGCGGCTGGTGTCGCTGGCCAAGTGCGACGGCTTGTCGTTGAGCGCGCGCTGGATCATGGAAGCGATTCAGGCTCAAGAGCGATGATCGGTCAATCGGTTACTGGTTAATCGGTAATTGGTCGATCGGTAATCGGTTGACCAGTTGACCGATTACTAATTGACCAATCACTCATTGACGGACAGATAGGATAAGATCATGACAACTACACCAACCAAACCCACGGGCGGCCTCAATCTCGTCGGCCTCGGCAAAGCCGATTATAAGGGCGCGCCCTCGACGTTATGCAACGGCTGCGGTCACGACTCGATCGCCAGCCAGATCATCGCAGTGGCCTATGATTTGGCGCTGGAGCCGTATCGCATTGCCAAGTTCAGCGGCATCGGCTGCTCCAGCAAAAGCCCCGCTTACTTCCTGGGCCGCTCGCACAGCATCAACGGCCTGCACGGCCGCATGCCGTCCATCGCGACCGGCGCGTTGACCGTCAACCGCAACCTGATCGGTCTGGGCGTCAGCGGCGACGGTGATACGGGCAGCATCGGCTTTGGCCAGTTCAAGCACATGCTGCGCCGCAATGTCGATATGGTCTACATCATCGAGAACAACGGCGTGTACGGTTTGACCAAAGGCCAATTCTCGGCGACGGCTGATGTGGGCCAGGAATTGAAATACGCGGGCAAGAATGAACTGCCGCCGATCGATCTGTGCCTGGAAGCGATTGCGTCCGGTGCGGGCTTCGTGGCTCGATCGTTTGCGGGCGATCCCAAGCAAGTGCAGCAATTGCTCAAAGCCGCGATCAGTTATCATGGCACGGCCGTGCTGGACATCATCAGCCCGTGCGTGACCTTCAATAACAGCGACCTCTCGACCAAGGGCTATAACTGGGGCAAGGAGCACGAAGAGGCGCTGCACGAAGTGCGCTACGTCCCGCCCGCGGAAGAGATCATGGTCGAGTACAGTGAAGGCGAAGTGAAGGACGTCGTCATGCACGACGGTTCGACGATTCTCTTAAAGAAACTGGGCATCGACTATGAACCCCGTGACAAATATGCGGCGATGCGCTTGCTGGAAGAAGCCCGCGAGAAGCAGCAGTTCGTCACCGGCCTAATCTACATCGATCAACAGCGACCCAACCTGGTGGAGCGCGAACGGCTGACCACCACGCCGATCGTGCATCTGCCGTCCGACAGCCTGCGCCCCTCGCGCGAGTCGCTGGACAAGATCAACGCCTCGTTCATGTGATTCACTGAGGCTCACGAACAGCCTTAGAATCCAGTGCTTTGCGCTATTACGGCATAATGACAAGAGCCGCCCCAGCCGGGGCGGCTCTTCCAATTTCTAACTTCTAATATCCAATTTCTAAATCTACTTCGCCTGCACCTTGATGGTGCGCGGCTTGATGGCCTCGGCCTTGGGCACGCGCAGGGTCAGCACGCCGTTCTCCAGATTCGCCTCGACCTTGTCGGCGTCGATCTCGTCCGGCA
>JAGOBP010000396.1 GCA_017999195.1 Thermoflexales bacterium | reverse complement strand
TATCATGCTGCGGAATCAAGGCACGGGCAAACCCATGAGCAATGCGCAATCAATGACCAATGAAAAATGACAAAACGCTTGACCCGTTGACTGTTCAACTATAAAACTACCCAACTACGAGACTAAGTGACTAACCCGGTCCGCTGTGATCCCGAAGATACCGAAACCGCCGCACTGCTGGCGTTTGCCAACTTCAAGGGCAAACGCGTGCTGGAAGTGGGCTGCGGCGACGGGCGCTTGACGTGGCGCTATGCGGCGGGGGCGGCGCATGTCACCGCCATCGACCCCAAGGCCGATGAGATCGCCACAGCGATTGAGGATTGTCCCTACAGCCTGCGCAACCATGTGGAATTTCGCGCCAAACGACTGGAAGATTATCATCCTCCGCGCGAATTGTTTGATCTGGCGTTGTTGTCGTGGTCGCTTTGATGCATGCCCCAGGCGGGCATGGTGCATGCCCTGGAGAAGATTCACTCGCTGCTGAAGATCGACGGTCAGTTGATCGACATTCATCCCACGCCCGAACCGGCGGCCATCGTCGTCCGAGTGGGCGATCGGCTTACGCCCGCCGGGTGGCTGGATGAAGTCACCGACTACGCAGAATATGAATGGGCCGACGAGGCTTTGAGTGCGGCCACGGCCAGCAATTTATTTGCGTTAGATCGGCGCAGCGCCTTTGAGTTTGTGTGGCACGCCGAGTCTGTCCCCGATTTGCTGGCCTACCTGGCCGAAGACTGGCAAGACGCCCGCCTCGATGCCGTCACCGCCATGCGCATTGAGGAAATGCTGAAGACGCCGGAGCATGACACAGAGATTCTGGTGAAAGAAGCCATCCGCATTGCGCGCTATCGCCGATTGTAGGCAACTCCGCAAACTACCTCTGGTCTGCGCCAATCTTGCAGCAACTCTCAATTCTTACGAAGAGCAAGCGTCCCAGACACTTGCACCCACTGTGCGGTTGCAGTGCGGCGTGCGGTTCAAGTCTGATCCGGCGTCTGGCGCACAGCGTGCCCAACTCCGCGCTGTGACCATTTTCCTCTCAAGACAGGCCACCTGATACCAAAATCGGGCTGATTTTCATGAAAATCAGCCCGATTTCATCGATGGACATGCCGGAGTCAACGAATCCTACGCGAGCGCCAAGCATTCCCTATCGAGAGCCAAACATTCCCCCATGATCGCCAAGCATACCCTCGTGAGGGTCAAACATTCCCTCACGAGGACAAAGCATTTCCTCGTGAGGGCCAAGTATTCCATAGCAATGCCTAAGCATTCCCCCGCAAGGGTCAACGATTCTCCCTAAAAATCTACCAAGGATACGCCAAAGGCAAAGCCCAACCGTTACGAGGACATACCTTCACAACCGACGTCGCAGATACAGCGCCGCCTCCAGCACCCCGCCGCCCACCGCCCACGCCTTGTCCGACACGGTAAAACAATAGCTCACTTCCGCGCGCGGATCGACATCGGCCACTTTCAAATGGGCCGACACCGTCAGGCCGTCGCGCAAGATGCCGCGCAGCACGCCGTCGATCTGCGTGCGAATCACCGTGCCCAACGGCCGCGACGCATCGCGATCCGCCGTCGACAAGCGCCATGCCGCCGAATCCGACAACGACACATCCACCGCAATCACGCGGCCAATCACTTCGCCGGCCTTCACCTGGTCGCCAATTTTGTGCTGCCCGTAAAACACCCCATCCGTCGGCGCACGTAAGACCCGCAGCGCATCCTGCCCGCCCAACTTGCCCGGTGTGCCCGTATCGGCCGCCGCCGCCCCGCGATAATACACGCGCCCTAAATTGTGGCCGCGCTGCGTCTCAATCACCGCCTGACAATCCACGCCCGCCGTAAAGCCCGGCCCCAATGCAATCACAACCGGCGCATCATCCAGCCGCGTGCCCACATTCCGCTTCGCCATAATCGCGTCGATGATGGCGCTCGGATGAAGCACCGCTATCTGTGATCGATCAGGATCGATCAGCACGGGAATCCGATCGGCCGCCCACACCCGATCGGCCTCCGCCGCCCGATCGATCTTCACACCGACCGTGTTTTCCAGTTCGATCGAGCCGTCGTAAATCGCCGCCGCTAACGCCGCGCCGCGTCGAATCACCAATGGCCGCGCGACTTCGGTCACCAGCACGTGCCAACCCGCGCGTTGCAGCCGCAACGCGGCGCCCGTGCCCAGATCGCCCCCGCCCCGTACAATTGCGATAGATTCCAAGGTCATTGTTCCGCCTGTTCAAGTTTCACGTCTGGCGCAGTCAACCAGCGTGGTTCCTGCAATCGCGATAACGCCCACAACCCCACACTCAGCAGCACCAGGGCGATCAAGAACACGCCGCGATAGCCCAGCGCATCCACCAGCAGCCCGCTGGCGATGGTGCTGAAGTAAGCGATGCCCAGCACCGTATTGGTCAGCCCCACGTAGATGGCGCGATCATTGCCGGGCGCAATTTCCAACAGCAAATTCACTGCGCCGATGCCCACGCCCGTTTCATACAAGCCCATCAAAGCAAAGACGGGCACAAACAAATAGGCGATGATGTCCGCCTCGGCGTGCACGCCTTCGGCCACCAGCGGCGCGAACAACGCCCAGGCCAGCATCACCACACCGCAGGCCGTGGCCAATTGCATCACCACTTTGTTGCCGCGCCGATCGCTCAGCCGCGACCACACCGGATTGATCGCCAACGAGACGATCGTGCGGACGCCCACGTACACACCCAGAATCGACACCGGCGCATGCAGCACATTAATCGAATACACGCTGTAAAACGGCGCGGCAATGTACGACAACAAAATCATGACGCGGGCAATGAGCAAAAAGCGCAGGTTCTCGTTCTGACGGGGCAGCCGCGCGGCGCGCCGCACGTGCGAACTCATCGTATCGGCTTCGTCGCGCACTTCGCCATCGGGTTCTTTGACGAACGCAAAAGAGAATAGCCCGATGATGGCGGCGATCCACGCCAACACAAACAACGCCGCTACATTCATCGGAAACGGCGTGGGATTGTCCTCGGCCACCATCACCGTGACCAGACCGCTGGCGGCCAAGCCCAGCAAACTGCCTAAAAACAAGCGTCCGCCGAAGTAAGTGCCGCGCCGCCGGGCGGGAATGGTCTTGGCGACGATGTCCATAAACGACAGGCCCGCAAAGCCGGAAGCCAGGGCGTTGGCGCCATACGCCACAAAGAACACGGCCAGCAAGGCCGGAAAATTGGCCGCCAACACGATGGCAGCCAGCGTCCAAACCGACCAGGCCAGCGTGCGCAGAAAGGCCATGCGCCGATAGATCGGCATCTTGCGCGGCTCGCGCTGCAAACGATGCGCCACAAACAGTTGCGGCAAGAACCAGCCGGCATCGCGCATGGGGCCGACCAGGCCAATGAGAAAATTGGAACCGCCCAACTGCTGCACAAACCACGTCAACACCGTATCGACGGACATCAACGCTTCGGCAAAGTTAAACATCGCGCCGTTCAGCAGGCCCAGCGCGAAGTTGCGCCGCAAGTGCGGATCCGCCGCGTCAGGCGCAGCCGGAACCGGTGAAGAATCTGACACAGGTCTCCTTATCATCAACCCGGCCGCCTGGTTCAGCACGGCGGCCGATTGAAGCAGCGCGATTATAACACCGTTGATTTGCCGTCTTTCCGTCCAACACTCAAAATGCTTTGCGTCAGGGTATGATTTACGCTATAATCGAGCAGATAAACTTTATGCAATTTCACCACCTAGTCTGATTACCTGATGAGCACACTGGATACCCGCCAAATCCGATCGACCCGTCCCATCCCCGCCGTGGATGGCGCGTTGGCGCCCGGGCGTCTGCTGCAAGATCGCTATGAAATTTTGGGCATTCTGGGATTGGGTGGCATGAGCGCCGTGTATCAGGCGCGCGATCAGCGTTTCCCCAATGTGGTCAAACTCTGCGCGGTCAAAGAGATGAAGAGCCACTCGCTTGATCCGCAGATGCGGGCTGTGGCCGTGCAGAACTTCGAGCGCGAGGCCAACATCCTGGCGACGCTTAGCCATCCGGCCATCCCCAAGGTGTACGACTACTTCAGCGAAGAAGCCCGCTCGTATCTGGTGATGGAGTACATCGAAGGCCGCGATCTGGAAGCCATTCTCACCGATATGACGGGCTTTTTGCCGCAAGAACAAGTGCTGGAGTGGGCCATTCAATTGTGCGACGTGCTGCAATTCCTGCACGAACACACGCCCCCCATCATCTTCCGCGACATGAAGCCGTCCAACATCATGCTGGACAAGCACAGCCGCCTGCGGTTGATCGACTTTGGCATTGCCAAGAATTTCCAGCCCGGCCAGAAGGGCACGATGATCGGCACGGAAGGCTACAGCCCGCCGGAACAGTATCGCGGTGTGGCCGATCAGCGCACTGACCTGTACGCGTTGGGCGCGACCTTGCATCATGTGATGACGCGGCAAGATCCGCGCGTCGAGCCGCCGTTCTCATTCCACGAGCGGCCGATCCAGGTGGCCAATCCCGCTGTTACCAACGAGTTTGCCCAGGTGGCGATGCGCGCGTTGGAGTACGAACCCGATCGGCGGTATGCCACCGCTGAAGAGATGAAACGCGCCCTGGTCTCGCTGCGCCCGACCTCAGTCG
>JAGOBP010000395.1 GCA_017999195.1 Thermoflexales bacterium | reverse complement strand
AAATGACGTGGCCGTCTTTGACGCAGATCACGCGCTGGGCGTGGTGCGCGATGTCGGGTTCGTGCGTGACCATCACGATGGTCGCGCCTTGCGTGTGCAGGCTGTGCAGCAGGTCCATGATTTCCACACTGGCCTTGCTGTCCAGGTTGCCGGTCGGTTCGTCGGCCAGAATCAGCGGCGGGCGATTGACCAGAGCGCGGGCGATGGCGACGCGCTGCTGCTGCCCGCCCGACAATTGATTGGGATGATGATGCAGACGGTTGCCCAGCCCGACCGATTCCAGCGCGGCGATGGCGCGTTGTTCGCGCTCCGCGTGGTTCAGGTCTTCGGCATCGTTGTACAACATGGGCAACATCACATTTGATAAGGCACTAAGGCGCGGCAGCAAATTGAATGACTGAAACACAAAACCAATCTTTTGATTGCGCACGGTGGCCAGTTCATTCTTGCTCAGGTCGCTCACATCGTGCCCGTCCAGAATGTACGCGCCGGACGTGGGTCGATCAAGACAGCCCAGGATGTTCATCAGTGTCGATTTGCCGGAGCCGCTGGGTCCCATGATGGCGACGAATTCGCCTTGATGGACGCTGGCGTTGACGCCGTCCAGCGCGCGCACTTCGGCATCTTCTGCGCCGTACACTTTCATCAGGTCTTTGACTTCGATGATGGTGGTGGTCATTGGAGAATCCTTATCCATGATGAGTGATGAGTGACGAGTGAAATTAGCCCTCACGCGTCACTCGTCAATCGTCACTTGGTTTCAACCGTCCCCGTGCTCACCACATCGCCCGCCTTCAGGCCGCTGAGGATTTGCACGTTGGCGAAGTCGCGCAGGCCGACGGTGACGGGCGTGAGCGTGAGTTGCTCGTTCGCGCCGACGATGAAGACTGCAAAGGAGCCGGGAGCCAGTTCGCGCAGGGCTTGCGCCGGAACCAACAGCGCATTCTTGGCTTCACCCGCGATGATCTCCACTTCCGCGCTCATGCCGGAAATCAAGGTGATTTCGCTATCCGCCGTGTCGAGCGTGGCCCAGGCTTGCACCGCGGGCGAACCATCGACGCTGACCAGCAGCGGGTCCACGCGCAGCAGCGTGCCCTTGAAGGCGGTGTCGGGCGCGGCGTCGAAGACGGCGCTGATCGGGTTGTTGACGGTGGCCTTGTTCGCATCGTTCTCTTCCACGACCACCCGCAGCAAGGACTGGCCCAGGTCAGCGAGTGTGACGATCGGGCTGGTGCCGACCGCTTCACCCACGTCGGCCTTGATCGCCGTCACCGTGCCGCTCATCGGCGCGACCAGGACGGTGTTGCTCAGGGTCAGGCGCGCACTGTCCAGCGACAACTTGGCTTGTTCCAATGTCAGCGCCGCTTGCGCCACCGTCGATTGATCGGCATCAATCACATCGGTCAGACCGGAGGCGGTAACGGAATATTGCGAGCGGGCCACCGTGAGGGTGTCTTGGGCTTTGGATAAGGCTTTCGCGGCGGCATCGCGCGCGGCCAGCAATTTGTCGGCCAACTTGGGATCAGTCAGTTCCCAATCGCGCGCGGCATCAAACACTGCGTTGTAGTTGACTTGCGCTTCAGCCAGCGCGTCCGTGGCCTGCTTCACGGCAATCGAGGCGGCCGTTAAGCGGTTGGGATCAATCGCGGTGGTGGCCCCGGCCTTGAGGTCATCGTACTTGGCTTGCGCCCCTTGCAAATTCAATTCGGCCTGCGCCACTTGCAGACGCGCGGCGGTATCGTCCAGCCGGGCGATGACAGTGTTGGCCTGAACGGTGTCACCCACTTTGAGGGACAGTTCGACCAAAGTGCCGCTGGTGCGGAAACCCAGATCAAGTTCGGCGGCGGGGGTCAGCGTCCCCGCGCCGGTGGCCGTAATGCGAATGTCGCCGGTGCGGACTTTGGCCGTTTGCAGCACGGGCGCGGCGGGGGCCTGCGCCGCCTGCGCGGACTGGGTGTAGTAGGCGTAGCCGCCCAGACCGATGAGCAGGGCAATGAAACCAAAGACCACCAACCGCTTATTTGAACGTCGCTTCTTCATGGCAAATCCTCGCTCGTTGAATTTGCCCTATCTTAGCGGCGGCGTGTGTGGACGACGCGGATAAGTTGTGTGGAAGTTGTGAGGACTTTTTGGGAGCGGTGCTAATGGACGATGGCGTGCAGGGCCGACAGGTGGTCCGCGTGGCGCGGCTCAAACACGGGCGCGCAATTGGCGAGGGTGGCCTGCGCCGCCGCGAGTTTGATGGCAAACGCATAGCAGGTCGGTTCGCCGCATTGTTGGCAATTGGTGCGGGGCAGCAATTTGTAGATTGCCAGCACGGGCGGGCGTTGACGCGTGTCAAAGTTGGGCGAGATTTCCGCGCGGCGTTCCCACGTGTGATTGATCAGCGCGATCAAGTCTTCAATCGCGGTTACGGCTACAGCGTAGTCGTCGACATTCCCCACTGCAACTTGCTGCGCGTGCAGTGTCAGGTGATGTGCGCCTTGTTTCCACAGCAATGCCTGAGCCGCATGCTGATACGTCGCACCGGGCAACGTCGCGTTGAGATACGGCAACACGGCCGAGATGTCCACCGGCAGACGGGCAATGGCCGTGAATTTTTCCGACTCTGCTTCGCGCGGCGGCGTGAATACATCCAGATCGTAGTGGTCGATCAACATGGTCGCTTCCCAGGTGACGCTTGGCGTGAAGTTCGTTTACGCCGGGTGCTTGTCAGGCGCTGTGCCCAAGGTGATTTGAACAGCCGCCTGGCAAGGTGACTGCGTGTACTTGATCCGAGATTGCCTCAAGAATCAAAAAGCGGGTGACAGCCGTGCTGATCACCCGCTCTCGATCGATCTTCAGCGATCACTCTAGCCCTGCTTCGCTCCGCATTCGGGGCAGAACGTGGGGCTGCCCTCCATCTTCGCGCCGCATTCCACGCAGAACTTCTCGCGCTTGATGGGCTGGCCGCACTCGCCGCAGAACTTGGCGTTCGCCGCGATACTCGCGCTGCAGTTGGGGCACGCCCCCACCACGGTCTTCTCGAATTTTTCTTTGGTCACATAGGTGGCTTCTTGCGCCACTTGCCGCGCCTGTTGAATGGCCGCCTCGGATTGTGCCGCTGAATATTCCGCTTCCAGATCGGGCGCGCAGTCCAGGCACAAGCCGCGCTGCGGATTCCAGCAGGTGTCGTCCACCCATTTGGCGCAGCGTTTACACTGCTTAAAATAGGGCTTGACCTCTTCAATCGCCTTCTGGAATTCAGTGTCGTGCTGTTTTTCCCACGACGCCGAGTGAATCTTTTGGCTGGCGTTGGCGGCGCTGCCAAACAGACCGCCCAGCAGGCCGCTGGCCACATCCAGCGCATCGGTCAACGCGCCGCTGGCCGAGCCGTGAAAGGTACTTTGATAGCCGCTGCCGCAGCGATCGCAGAAGAACTCAAACTGAAAGCCGCGATCGGTGCTGAGGTCGTTGTGATTGCGAGTGAATTTGATGAGCGCCATGTGCCCGCCTCCGATTGGATCTGTGGCTCCCCCGAGGCCTATCGGGATTATAGACGAAGCAAAATCATTTGTCCATCAAGCCCGGAGTGGATGAACGGACAATCAAGCCCGTGACATTCGCCACTGCCTGATCGGGCCGGTCGTGCTAAACTATAGACGGTGCTTATCCAACATCCAACTTCCAATTCCCAACATCCCACTTCCACCCTCAGGAGATATGCAAATGACAGCCCAATTGATCGATGGTAAAGCGGTAGCGGCGGCCATCCACGAAGAAGTGCGCGTGGCGGCGGCTGAGTTCAAGGCTCAGCATGGCTACGCGCCCGGCCTGGCCACAGTGCTTGTCGGCGACCGCGAAGATTCGCGCTCGTACGTCAAGGCCAAGCGGCAAGCGTGCGCCGAAGACGGCATCGAGTCGTTCCCGAACGAACTGCCCGCCACCGCCACGCAGGCCGAAGTGCTGGCCGTGGTGCAGCAACTCGCCGCTGATCCAAAAGTTCACGGCATTCTGGTGCAGCTGCCCATGCCGGGCCAGATCAACGAGGAAATTATTCTCAATGCCGTGCCCATCACCAAAGATGTCGATGGCTTCCATCCCGTCAATATCGGCAAGTTGGGCATGAAGAACCGCGAGCCGTCGTTTGCGCCGTGCACGCCCGCGGGTGTGATTGAACTGCTCGATCGCATCAGCGTCAAGATCGAAGGCGCGAATGCCGTGGTGCTGGGTCGCAGCAATATCGTCGGTCTGCCCGTCTCGTTGCTACTGTTGGGCCGCAATGCGACGGTGACCGTGTGCCATTCGCGCACCAAGGACATTGCGGGTGTCATCCGCCAGGCCGATATTCTGGTGGCCGCGATCGG
This sequence comes from Thermoflexales bacterium, assembly GCA_017999195.1. Taxonomy (GTDB): domain Bacteria; phylum Chloroflexota; class Anaerolineae; order Fen-1058; family Fen-1058; genus JAGOBP01. Next base: position 292 of record JAGOBP010000395.1, on the reverse strand, counting down.
GAAGGCGAAGTTCGTCAAGGGCGATTGGATCAAGCCCGGCGCGACCGTGATCGATGTAGGCGTCAACAGCGTGCCGGTGCTCAATCCCGATGGGACGCAGGCGATCAGCGAGAAGACCGGCAAGCCGCGCAACAAGCTGGTGGGCGATGTGGACTTTGAGGCCGTGAAAGAAGTGGCTTCGGCCGTCACGCCTGTACCCGGCGGCGTCGGCCCCATGACCATCGCGATGCTGATGAAGAACACGCTGCTGGCCGCGCAGCGCTCCGCGAAGTAATACGCATCACGCAGAGTT
>JAGOBP010000019.1 GCA_017999195.1 Thermoflexales bacterium | reverse complement strand
GATGCGGACGGCGTCGAACGACCGTTGACGCATGGCCTGTTGTTGCAGTATTTGCAGGGCACCGATCGCGAACTGCGCCGCACGGCGTGGGAGCATTACGCCGATCAATATGTGGCGCATCAACAAACGCTGGCCAGTAATCTGGCGACTTCGATCAAGAAAAATGTCTTCAAGATGCGGGCGCGGCGGCACACGTCGACGCTGGCGATGACGTTGTTTGACGACAACATTCCGGTTGAAGTCTTTCACAACTTGATTGGTGTCTTTAAGCAGAACTTGCCCACGTGGCATCGCTATTGGCGGGTGCGGCGCAAGGCGCTGGGCGTGGACGCGCTGCGCTATTACGACATCTGGGCGCCGTTGTCGCAAGACCAGCCGCCGATGCCGTACGAACGCGCCGTCGAGGAGATTTGCGCGGGTCTGGCGCCGCTGGGGCAAGACTACGTCGATGTCATCCGGCGCGGTTGCGGCGAGGATCGCTGGGTGGATGTGTATCCCAATCAGGGCAAGGGGCAGGGCGCGTTTTCGACGGGCGTGCTGGGCACGCATCCGTTTATCATGACCAGTTACAACAATACATTGATGAGCCTGAGCACGCTGGCGCACGAATTGGGCCATTCGATGCATTCGTACTTGACGTGGCAAACGCAGCCCTTTGTGAGCAGTGACTATTCGCTGTTTGTGGCCGAAGTCGCGTCGAATTTCCATCAGGCGATGGTGCGCGCGCATCTGCTGAAGACCCAGCCGGATGCGGCCTTCCAGTTGACCGTCATCGAAGAGGCCATGTCCAACTTCCAGCGGTACTTCTTCACCATGCCGACGCTGGCCCGCTTTGAACTGGAGGCGCATCAGCGCGTCGAACGCGGCGAAGGGCTGACGGCCGACGTGATGAACGGCCTGATGCACGACCTGTTTGCCGAAGCCTTTGGCGGCGAAATGGAACTCGATCGCGAGCGGGTGGGCGTCATCTGGTCGGAGTTCGGCCATCTGTACGCCGATTACTATGTCTATCAATACGCGACCGGCATCTCCGGCGCGAACGCGTTGGCGCGGCGGATTCTATCGGGTGTGCCACAGGCCGCCGAAGATTACGTGCGGTTTCTCAAGGCGGGTGCATCGGTGTATCCGCTGGAGGCGTTGAAGATCGCGGGCGTTGATCTGACAACACCTGAACCCGTTGAGGCGGCCTTTGAGGTGTTGAGCGGTTTGGTGGATCGCCTGGAAGCGATTATCGGAAAGGCATAATGCCATACTTCTACCACGACGGGCTGCGCCTGTTCTTTCGCGAGAACGGGCGTGGCCCGTTGTTGTTAATCTTGCCCGGCAATACCGCCTCTTCGGCCCATCACGTGGCCGACCTCGAATACTTTGGTCAGCACTATCACGCTGTCGCGCTTGATTTCGCCGGAACCGGTCAATCCGATCGAGTGGCGGTGTGGCCGATCGATTGGTGGGTGCAGGGCGCACACGCGGAGGCCGCATTGATCGAGCGGATGGGCGAAGAGCGCTCGTTGGTGATCGGGACGAGCGGCGGCGGATTCAGCGCGTTGCATCTGGCGATTCAACATCCCGATCGAGTTCGCGCCGTCATCGCGGATAGTTGCATCGAACACTGGCCGCCAGAGGCCATCCGCGCTGCCGTCGCGACGCGTGACGCGCGACTGCCGGGACAGATCGAATTTTGGCGCAGCGGCCACGGCGACGATTGGGTACAGGTGGTGGCTGCCGATAGTGACATGCTACTGCGCTTTGCCGACACAGGCGGCGATGTGTTTGCGGGGCGCTTAAGCGAGATTCAGTGCCCGGTGTTGATCACGGCCAGCCGCCGTGACGACGCGTTGGTTGAAGTTGAGGCGCAAGTCAAACACATGGCGGAGCAAATTCGTGGCGCAAAGTTTTATCTGGCTAACGACGGCGCGCATCCGTTCATGTGGAGTCGATCTGAGGAGTTTCGGCGTATGGCAGATGAGTTTCTGAAAGACGTGTCGGGTGCCGCTTAACGGTGGCTTGTGCTCCCTCGGGAATCAACTGCCAAGTAGTACAAGGGAAATTGTGGCAGTTGACCACATGGCCTTGATCATCATGATTCATTGTCCTCGAAAGAGATGTTCTGTGGATCCGGGTAGAGGTAGTACCTCAAAAGGTACATCTATGTAATCCCCAATGTGGTAATCGATCTCCAGTAGTCGACGCGCAAGCCATAAGCGGTTGTTTTCGAACGCGAAAAACCATTTCATCCTCAGTCCTTGTATCTTTGTCCATACGGTAAGCGAATAAGTAAATCGCCTTCCAAGGCTACCTGGCCAATCGCCCTGTGTCCAATTCGAGAACGTAACGTCTTGTTCAAGATAGTCAGCCAAGGTTGTGAGCACGAAGGCTTTGATAACCAATTCGCGGTTCGAATCAGTGATTGTAATGTTGTTGGTATTGAGTAGTTGGTCAAAAGACTCGGCACTGAAGCGCTGCCCATCCTGTTCGATGACCAGCACGTGTCGTAATTGCCGAGATTCTTGTGCAATCAATGTATACGGAACTAAAAAGAACTGCGTCTGCGGGAACAGCTCTTCCCACTCGGGGCGCGTAATGCGCTTGGCAGAACCAATCAGGCTACACCACGGTTGGGTTTGCAAGATCGTCGGGCATTGATCGGGAGAAGAAGCGCTTTGGGGATTATTGCGCTTTACCTCCTCCACTGCTTGTTGCTCTTCCGCCGTCATAGTTGGTTCAGTCTCAGGCGAAGACGGCACAGATGTGCCATTGCTCGTGCCGGGTTGGGGTGGCGTATTGGAGGCGGGGGGCACATTCTGGCTTGGACTCTGCACTAACATCAGCACCAACACAATCGACGCCACGCCAATCACTGCAATTAGACTGAGTTTCAGCTTAGGATTCACGGGGTTGTTCCTTGCTGCTGTGGTGTTGCACCTGTTCTATCCCGGGGAAGTTACGGCGGGTCGATTAGGCGGGTTCACTTGTTAGTTCTGCCTTGATGAACCACGCGCCTTTTTTCTGCTTCTGCCCCTTGGGGGCGCGATCGTAATATACCTCAAAGACTTGCCCTGAATCAACTCGCACGCGAAAGAAAAAGCGTCCCACACCCCACGAGCCGCGACTGGCGGCGGCCTCGATGTGCGCTGGCCGCATATTCGTTGCCATGCGGCCTTTGCGATCATAATCGTGCCACTCTTCAATCGTCTCCAGCACGCGATACGTCTTCTCTTGCCACACAAAAGCGTTGGGGCAGGGTGGCGCTTTCTCGCGCACGGGCGGCGTGTCGAAGATCACGTCGATGGGTTCGTCGATGAAGTGAAGGGGTGTGTAATTGGGCATATGGGACACGGATGAACACAGATTGCACAGATTTTGGTTCCCTATCTGTGTTTATCTGTGCGCGAAGCGTCTGTGTCCCATCTTACCACAGGCCCAATTGCCAGGCGGGACGTTGACCGTTGAGCAGCACAAAGGGCGCAGCGCGATTGGCGATCACGCCGATGGCCTTGAGGTCTTTCAGATCGCGCAACGTGCCTTTGCGCCGCGCGCTGAGGATCGACTCGACGCCTTTGGGGCCGATGCCGGGCACGCGCAAGAGATCACGCCGATCGGCGCGGTTTATCTCGATCGGTTTGTCGGCGAGGTTCTGCTGCGCCCACGCGATCTTAGGATCGACATCCAGCGGCAAAAATCCGTTTTGCGCAAACGGCATATCCTCTAGATCAAAGCCGTAGTCACGCAGCAAAAACGACGATTGATACAGGCGATGCTCGCGCCAAGGGTTTTCGGCGGGCGTGTTTTCCAGCGGCGTGTTGAGTACGGGGTTGAAGGCCGAGAAGTACGTGCGTGCCAAGCGCAGTTTCTTGATGAGATAGGCTGTGGTCGAGAGGATCTCCAGATCGTTTTCGCCCACTGCGCCCACCACAAATTGCGTGACGAGTGACGGCCACTTGTTGTTCCAACCCAGGAAAGGCGATTGGGTGCGGCGAATCTCATCGGCCCATTGCAGCGGCTTGAGCAGTTCTTCGAGAAAGATTTTGTGCGGGGCCAGATCAGCCAAGCGGCGCGTGTTGGGCGCTTCGAGGTTGATCGAGATCCGATCGGACAGTTGCATGGCCCGATAGACTTGATCGCGCTCTGAGCCGGGCATGATCTTCAGGTGGACATAGCCGCGATATTGGTGCTTGGTGCGCAGAATGTCGATGGAGTCCAGCAGTTTGTCCTGGGTGCGAATGCCGCCGCCCGCGATGCCCGAACTAAGAAAGAGTCCTTCCGCGATGCGGGCGCGATTCAAGTCCGAGAAGGTTTTGGCCATCTCGTCGGGCTTGAAGGTGGCGCGGCGCATATCGCGGCCTTTGCGAAACGGGCAGTAGAAGCAATCGCGCTCACAGGCCGAGGTGAGCATGGTTTTGAGTAAAGCGATGGTCTTACCGCCCGGCATGACTGCATGATGGACGCCCAGCGAACTCTTTTTGACTTCGAGCGCGCTGTTGTCACCCGCGCGAATCTGCTCGACCGCGTGTTTCAGTTCGGCGGGCGAGTGGCCGCAGGCCGCCGTTCGATCGGCGCTCATACCTGCGGGTTGCAGGTCGATGCGCTTATCTTCGGCCGGCTCGATGGCGGCATTATCGGCGAGGAGTTGAAGTTTGACTTCGGCATCCATGCCTTAATTATAGAACATGCGTTCGTGTGTGTCAATGGCTTTTTTCGACTACAATAGCCGCAGGAGGAATCTCGATCATGTCATTACAACTGGTAACGGGTATGGGCGGTTTGCCCAAGATGGTGCTGGCGGCTGAAGATGGCGCTCAAGTGGAGATTTATTTGCATGGCGGGCACGTCGCGTCATGGAAACCGGCTGGTGAGGAACGTTTGTTTATGAGCCGCACCAGCGAATTTCGAGCGGGCGTGGCGATTCGCGGCGGTGTGCCGGTGTGCTTTCCGCAGTTCGCGGGCTTCGGGCCGCTGCCCAAGCATGGCTTAGTCCGCACGCTGCCGTGGACGATTAACGCCGTGACGGCGAATTCGCTCACGCTGCACCGAACCGAATCGGCGGCGACGTTGGCCGCCTGGCCGCACGCGTTTACCGTGGCGTTGACGGTGACCCTGGGCGGGCCGACCCTGTCGCTGGAGTTTGAAGTGACGAACACCGGCGCTGCGCCCTTCGAATTTGCGGGCGCACTGCACACTTATTTTCTGGTGCGCGATGTGCGCTCGACGGTGATTGAGGGGCTGAGCGGGCGGCGCTATGCCGATCGGGCGGGTGGCGGTTTTGTGGAGAATGTTCAGTCGGAAAAGCCGATCGCGTTCGATGGCGAAGTCGATCGGGTGTGTTACGACGCGCCGGAACGAGTGATCATTCGCGAACCCGATCGATCCATCAGCGTGATGAGCCGGGGCTTCCCCGATGTGGTGGTGTGGAATCCCGGCCCGGTGATGGGCGCGAAGATGAGCGATCTGGAGCCAGATGGCTATCTGCGTATGGTGTGTGTGGAGGCGGCGGCCGTGGGTAAGCCGATCGTGGTTGAGCCACAAGCAACCTGGCGTGGAGCGCAGATCGTGACGATTTGAGGGCCTCACCCCCGGCCCCTCTCCTATCGACAAAAGCAGTCGATTGGAGAGGGGGGAGGTCTACGAACTCAACTCGCGCAGCGCGTCGGGATCGAGAATGGTGATCTGATTCTGATCGAGCCGGATGACGCCCTCGCGCCTAAGGTGGGCCAGCGCCTTGTTGATGCTCTCGCGCGTCGCGCCGATGAGGCTGGCCAGTTCGCTCTGCGTCAGCGTCACGTTCAGGCGCACACCGTCCGTCGCAACTTCGCCGTACAATTGCGCCAGTTCCACCAATTTGCGCGCCAGCCGCGCCGGCACATCCAACAGGGTGCGACTGCCCACTTGCAGCGTGGAATAGCGTACGCGCACGCTGAGGGCTTGCATAAAGTTGTAGGCCAACTGCGGCATGGTGCGCAAGTGGCCGCGCAGCCGGTCGCGCCCCAACATCAGCACGACCATGTCATTCAGGGCCACGGCACTGGCCGAACGCGGCAGGCCGTCGATGACGGACAATTCACCAAAGATATCGCCCGTGGTGTAGTAAACCACCGATGTTTCCTGCCCGCTGTCTTCCTGCACATAGATGCGCACGCGGCCGGTCTCGATGAGATACAGTGCCTGGCCCGGATCGCCCTGCAGAAAAACCATGTCGCCTTGTTGGAACTGGCGCGAGACAAAGTCAGCCGACAGGGTGCTCAGTTCGGTTTCGGTCAGGCCGTTGAACAGGCTGATGCGCTTGAGAAAATCGACTCGATTGTTCACACGCTGCTCCGCGCGCTCGGCAAATCGTGCTGGATATTCAACTCCATTGTACCTGCGGGCCAGTGGATTGGCAATAAATTGATGCGTGATTGTCAGTGCATCCGTCATGATCGCCTCCTACAACCCCGTCAGGTTTTTCAACATCAACCCGATCGCGACGGCCATGGCCAGGCTGCCCAGCCACTCGGCCAGATACAACGTCGCGCGCGGCTGGCCGATGACCGACGGGCTGTCCAGCACCAGGCGGGGCAGCGCGACCAGCGGCACCAGCGCAAACTGACCCAATAGCACAAACGTCAGCATCAAGCCGCGCTCCAGACTGCCCGGATACTTGTTTTTGGCGGCCTGCACAAAGTCTGGCGCAGAGCCGTTGATCAAGGCGTAAAACGTAAACTCGATCAGAATCCACGCGGGCAGTGTGATGAAGGCATAACCCAACGCCACGCTTAGCCAGCGGTGGGTAATGGCCGTTGTGATGAGATCGCCCATCGGATTGGGGCCGATCACGCCCGAGGCGATCAACGCGAATGCGATCACGCTCAGGTGCAGCAATTGATCGATGATCAAGCGCACGATCGGATACCGGCCCGATCGGATCTGCCACCGCCGATTGACCCACAACCACCCCGCGTCGATGGCGGTATGCACCGCGCCGATGCCCAGCGCCCACGGCCACCAGGCCGCATCGAAGGGCAGGGCGAACAGCACGGTGACGGCGGTGACGATGCCGCCATGCAGCAACACGCCCTTAATTTCGCGGCTTTTTCGCTGCGCCAACGTGTCCCACTGCAAAATATAGTCGCCCACCAGATGAGCCAGTAACATGGCGATGATCATGCTTGACCTCCTGCGTCGTTCTTGTCCCAAGCATACCGCAGGCGGCGCGGCGCGGCTATGAAGTGCGTCACAGGTATAATGGCAATGAACAATTTGCAATGAACAATGCTCAATGAGCAATTGGATTTTGGAGGCAGGAAGCAAGAGGCAGGAAGCAAGACACTCTTGCATCCGGTATCTTGCGTCCTGCTTCCTGTATCTTGCATCCCGCATCAGGAGTTAGCATGGACCTTAGTCTGTTGATACGCGGCTTCATCATTGGGTTTTCCATTGCGGCACCGGTCGGGCCGATTGGCGTATTGTGCATCCGGCGGACGTTGTCCGAGGGCCGCGCCTACGGTCTGGCTTCGGGACTGGGCGCGGCCAGCGCGGATGCGTTCTTCGGCACGATTGCGGCGCTGGGGCTGACGCTGGTGGCGAATTTCTTAGCCGAGCAACAAGCGTGGCTGAGTCTGATCGGCGGCGGCTATTTGCTGTATTTGGGCGTGACGACGTTTCGATCGAAACCCGCAGAACGCTCGGCGGAAGCCAAGGGCAAGGGGTTGCTGGGTGCGTACACCTCCACGCTGTTTTTGACGCTGACGAATCCGCTGACGATCTTTGCCTTCGCCGCGATTTTTGCGGGGGTGGGCGCGGGCGTGGGGGCCGGTGGATCGATTGGATCGTTGTTGGTCGTGGCGGGGGTGTTTCTTGGATCGAGCGCGTGGTGGCTGATTTTGGTGACGTTGACCAGCGTGTTCCGATCGCGCTTCAACACGACGGGGTTGCAGTGGGTCAATCGGTTGTCCGGGGTCGTGATCGTCGGTTTTGCCCTCGTGATTTTGTATGGACTTATCACAAGTTAAGGTAGGTTCGTGCTATAATCAGCACGTCAAAGGCCGGATGATTTGCGAGGTGAACCATGGCGATTCGCATTTTAGTGGTGGACGATCACAGTGTAGTACGGCAGGGCCTGAAGATGTTTTTGGGCCTTGACCCGGAACTGGAAGTCATCGGCGAGGCGGTCGATGGCGCGGATGGCGTGAAGAAGGCCAAAGAATTGAAGCCCGATGTGGTCTTGATGGATCTGTTGATGCCCGTCATGGACGGCATTACGGCCATCGGCGTGCTGCGGCGCGAACTGCCCGAAACCGAGGTGATTGCGCTGACCAGCGTGTTGGAAGATTCATCGGTGGTGGGCGCGGTGCGCGCCGGGGCGATTGGCTATCTGCTCAAGGACACCGAATCCGATGAATTGTGCCGCGCCATCAAGGCCGCGGCGGCCGGACAAGTACAGTTGTCGCCCAAGGCTGCGGCGCGGTTGATGCGTGAAGTGCGCGCGCCCGAAAGTCCTGAGACGCTGACCGAGCGCGAGACCGAAGTGCTGCGCTTGCTGGCGCAAGGCCGCTCCAACAAAGAGATCGCGCACGATTTGACCATCGGTGAAAAGACAGTAAAAACCCACGTGAGTAACATCCTCAGCAAATTGAGCGTGCCCAGCCGCACGCAGGCCGCGTTGTATGCGGTGCGCATTGGCCTGGTGACGCTGTCGGCTGACGCCGCGTAAGACCGATCGACTGACCGACCACGGAGTTCACGCTGAAGAGATCACTCTCTTGTCGCAGTGAACTCCGTGGTTTGCTTAGAATCGCTGGTGATGTATGACAACTTCCACGCCCCCCCGCCACATCGAGCGCTTTGTCACCTGGCTGTCCAGCACCTATGCCCGCGTGGTCTTCGGCATGCTGTTGATCGGCGCAGGCTACGTGCTGTTGTTTTCGTACTTCGGGACGAGCTCATCCGATCGGATGTACGGCATCCGCCGCGACGAGATCAAACGCCTGGCCTATCTGGGTGTGAACGTGATTCAGCCGGTGCTCGATCGGCAAAACAAGGGCGAAATCACGCCGGCGCAAGCGATTGACGAGGGCCGCGAACTGATCCGCCGCATGCGGTACATGTACGGCATGGGTGCGAATTATCTCTTCATGAGCAGCTATGACGGTCGGATGTTGGTGCAGCCGTTTGAGCCGAGTAAAGAAGGGACGAATCAGATCGATCTGGTGGATGCCAACGGCCGGTATATCATCCGCGAATTGATCGCGACCGCGCAAAGCCCCGCCGGCGAGGGCTTTGTGGAGTATCTGTATCCCGCGCCCGAGCAGGAGCGGCCACAACTCAAAATTTCGTACGTCATCGGCATCCCTGAATGGAACGCCTACATCGGTACGGGCATGTATGTGGGCGATCTGGAAGATCAACGCCAGGCGTTTGATCGCAACGCGCTGCTGCTGACGGGCGGCTTGTTTGCCGTGATTTTTGTGGCCGTGCTGCTGGTGCTGCGGCCCGTCTTTAGCAGTTATCGGACGCTATTGGGCGTCTTCGATCAGATTCGACGCAATCCCGATGCTGCGCCCAGTGTGGCCGCCGAGCGTTATCCGCCCGGCTCTGAGGGACGGCAACTGCTGAGCGGTTTTCGCGACATGCTGCGGCAGGTGCAGTTTAGCAAGCAGCAGTTGAAGGAAAGTGAAGAGCGCTTCAGCCTGTCCGTGCAGGGCACCAACGACGGCTTGTGGGATTGGCAAGTCAAGACCAATACGGTGTATTACTCGCCGCGCTGGAAAGCGATGATCGGTTACGCCGAAGGCGAACTGCCCAATCACTTTGAAGAGTGGAGCGCGCGCATTCATCCCGATGATGCCGATGAGACGATGAAGGCGCTGAACGAACATCTGGCCGGGCACACGCCGTTCTTCGAAAAGGAAATTCGGCTGCGCCACAAAGACGGCTCGTATCGCTGGATTTTGACGCGCGGCGCAACGGTGCGCGATGAGGCGGGACGGCCGGTGCGTATGGCCGGTTCGCATACCGACATCACCGAGCGCAAGCACGTCAGCGAAGAATTGATCGAGCGTGAGGCTCAGTATCGCAGTATCTACGAAGCGACCACTGACGGCCTGATCATCAGCCGCACCGATGGCGCAATCGTCGATGCCAATCCTGCGGCGTGCGAGATGTACGGTTACGACTACGAAGAATTTATCCGCTTGCCGTCGGCGGTGGTCATTCATGCCGATAGCCTGAACGGCTTCAGGCAGTTCTTGCAGGTGGTGGGCGGCGGCCAGCCGGTGTTCACGCGGGCGCTGACGGTGCGCAAAGACGGCGTGGCGCTGGATGTGGAAGTGCGCGGCGCGTTGATTATTTATCGCGGCGAACCGCATATCCTGAGTGTGGTGCATGATGTGACCGAGCGCGAGCGCGCCTTCCAATTGCTGGAAGAGCGGGTTGAAGAGCGCACGCGCGAATTGTCCACACTGCTGGACATCGCGCACAACATGACGTCCACGTTTGAACTGAAGCCGCTGCTGCGCCTCATCCTCAATCAATTGAAGAAAGTGGTCGATTACACCGGCGCGACGATTTTTACGCTGCACGAAAACGAGTTGACCATTCTCGATTATCAAGGCCCCATCCCGCCGGATGAGATTCTGCAATTACGTTTCCCGTTGGCGCGCGCCAGCGTCAACTACCGCGTCATTCACCAGGCCGTGCCCGTCATCATTGCCGATGTGCGCGGCAGCACGCCGGAAGCCGTCGCGTTTCAGCATACGGCCGGTGACGAGTTGTTGACGACATACGGCTACATCCGATCGTGGCTGGGCGTGCCGCTGATCGCGCAAGAACGCGTCGTGGGCATGTTGAGTTTGGATCACAACGAACCCGATCACTACACCGGGCGCGATGCGCAATTGGTGCTGGCTATCGCCAACCAGTCGGCCATCGCCATTGAAAACTCGCGCTTGTACTGGCAGGCCAAGGAATTGGCGGCGTTGGAAGAGCGCAATCGGTTGGCGCGCGAACTGCACGATTCGGTGTCGCAGGCGCTGTACGGCATCGCGCTGGGGGCGCGTACGGCTCGCGCCCAACTCGATCGGGATCCGGCCAAAGCCAAAGAACCGATCGAGTACACGCTGCAGTTGGCCGAAGCGGGCCTGGCCGAAATGCGCGCCTTGATCTTTGAACTGCGACCGGAATCGCTGAAGACCGATGGGCTGGTGGCCGCCCTGACGAAGCAATCGGCGGCGGTGCGCGCGCGTCATCATCTGGACGTGCAGACCGAATTTTGCGAAGAGATGGAGCACATGCCGTTTGAGGTGAAAGAGGCGCTGTATCGCATCACGCAAGAGGCGCTGCACAACATCGTGAAGCACGCCAAGGCCACGCGCGTCGATGTGAAATTGATCTGCGAAAGCGGCAGCGTGGCGCTGCTGGAAATTCACGATAACGGCGTGGGCTTCGATTCGCAGGGCACGTTCCCCGGTCATCTGGGACTGAAGTCTATGCGCGAGCGCGCTATGCGTGTGGGCGGCGGCTTCAGCGTGAAGAGCGAACCGGGCGAAGGCACGCGCATTCGGGCGCGGATTCCGTTTAAGGTCTGAGTTTTGGGACACGGATTACACGGATGACGCGGATATTGATTGTCGTTGATTTGATAGTGGGCAGTGTTGGCTTCAGTGCGTTTGTTAACTGGTACGATACGGGATTGTGGTCAACTGATGATGTTGTGCCCGTCGCGATGACGGCCATAGTGCTGGCGGGCATCGCGTTGTGGATTGCACCGCCAACGCGTCCGTGGCGAATATCGGCGCTGTTCTGGATCGCAGCGAGTACCGTGATCCTGGTGGTTAGTTTTTCGATCGGTACAAGCTTGCGTTATGGTCTGATCTCGGTCGTCTTGCTTACGGCTGTTTATCTGGCAATGGGCGTACCATTTGGCATTGCGTTCGGTTTAATCAACAGCGCCTTGTTAAGGTTGGCCGAGCCTAGGTCTTGATGACAAGCGACGAAGCAATCTAGCACAAACTAGCCGTTCATATTCTCTGCTATTCAAACATTCAATTCATCGCGTTCGCGATGGTATAATCGCTGTGCCATCACATTGACTATTCTGAGGAGAATAATGGACTATCGGTATTTGGGTCGTTCGGGTTTGCAAATTTCGGCGCTGTCGTTGGGCGGTTGGGTGACATGGGGGAATCAGATCGGCGAAGATATTACCTATGATTGTATGACGGCCGCGTATGAGGCGGGCGTCAATTTTTTTGATACGGCGGAAGTGTACGCTGAAGGCAAAAGCGAAATCGCGATGGGGGCGGCGATTAAGCGGGCCGGTTGGAAACGATCGGACCTAGTGCTGTCCACCAAGATTTTCTGGGGCGGCCCAGGCGTCAACGATAAGGGCCTGTCGCGCAAGCACATTATCGAAGGTTTAGATGCTTCGTTGGCACGACTGCAACTGGACTACGTCGATCTGGTCTACTGCCATCGACCAGACCTGCGCACCCCGATCGAAGAAACCGTCCGAGCGATGACGCACGTTATCAATCAAGGCAAGGCGTTTTACTGGGGCACCAGCGAGTGGAGCGCGCAAGAGTTGATGGAAGCGTACACCATCGCGCGGCAGGAACATTTGATTCCGCCGTTGATGGAACAGCCCGAATACAATATGTTTGCGCGCGAGCGCTTTGAAAAAGAATATGCGCGCCTGTACACGACGATTGGCCTGGGCACGACGATTTTCAGCCCCCTGGCGAGCGGCCTGTTGACGGGCAAGTACAATAACGGTTTGCCAGACGGCACGCGCGTGACCTTGCCCGGTTACGAATGGTTGCGTGAAGAATTTGAGAAGCCGGAAACGCAGATTAAGGTCGAGAAGGTCAAGCAACTCACATCGATTGCGGCTGAACTCGGTTGCTCGACGGCGCAGATGGCGCTGGCCTGGTGCTTAAAGAATCCTAACGTCAGCACCGTCATCACGGGCGCGTCGCGCGCCTCGCAAGTGACTGAAAACATGAAGGCGCTGGATGTGCTGCCCAAACTCACCGACGAGGTGATGGCGCGCATCGAGGCCGTGTTGCAGAACAAACCGGAACCCGCCGGAGATTTTCGTTAAAGACATTGATCCACGAATTCACACGAATCAACACTAATTTGGTTTTATTCGTGTGATTCGTGCAGATTCGTGGATCACTTATGGAGGCTGTGAATGGCACTGTTTGAGTTCCACGTTTCACGCCGCGCCCGTGATTTCTACGGTTTCGATGAAGCCCTGTTTTCCTTCAACGGCAATGTGATCTTTGCCAACTTCTATGCTGCGCGGGTCTTCGCCCAGAAGATCAACGAGAAACGGCCGCCGGAACAATCGGTGCGGGCCGGGCAACTGAATGCCCTGGGTTTGGTGGACGAACTTCAGCACTACGTCGTGCGCGCCTATCGCGAACAGAAAAATCCACGTGTTTTGTTGGACGCGCTGGACTGGTTGACGGCGCAAATCGGCGCGCCTGAAGTTGAACAGACCTTGTTGCGCTTTGTGAACGAATTTCCGCCGGTCGCGGTGTACAAGGGCCAACTCACCATCGCTGAATATCTAGCGGGTGAAACGGGCGGCCTGACGCATCGGCAGATGGCGCTGGAAGAAATGCTGATGTTGTGGCTGGCCAATCTTAATCCGGCCTTTGAGCCGTTCAAAGAATTGTTCGATGACGAGCCGCTGACCAAAGAGACGGCGTACCCCAAACTGATGACGGGCATGCGCGACTTCTTCGCGGCGCAACCGACCTTTGGCGCAGATGAGGTCAGCCTGCTCGATTTGTTGCTGGCCCCCACGCAAGTCGCGCCTGATTCGCTCAGCGCGCAACTCGACTATATGCGCGGCCGCTGGGGCATCGTGTTAGGCCAGATGGTCTATCGGGTCTTGGGCGGTATCGACTTCATCAAAGAAGAAGAGAAGGCCGTTTTTACCGGGCCTGGCCCCGTGCATGTCCCCACGTTTGGCCCCGGCGCGCAGGATCAATCGGTGGCGCTGTTTGGCGGCGGTGGTGGTGCAGCGGGCGCGGCTGGCGTCGTCGGCACCTCGGGCTTCCCCGGCATGATCGAGCGCGAACCCGAACCCGAGCCGGAGAACTTCAGCCCCGACTTGGACTGGATGCCCGACCTTGTGTTGATCGCCAAGAACTCTTACGTGTGGCTCGATCAACTTTCCAAGCAATATCAGCGGCCCATCACGCGGCTCGATCAGATTCCTGACGCCGAACTGGACGCGCTGAAAAATGCGGGCATTACGGGTTTGTGGCTCATCGGGCTGTGGGAGCGCAGCAAGGCGTCGCAGCGTATCAAGCAAATGATGGGCAATCCCGAAGCAGTGGCCTCGGCTTATTCGCTGTTGGATTATTCGATTTCGCAAGACTTGGGCGGTGATGCCGCCTTGCAGGATTTGAAGGTGCGCGCGCGTCAACGCGGCATTCGATTGGCGAGCGATATGGTGCCCAACCATATGGGCATCGATTCACGCTGGGTGGTCGAACATCCCGATTGGTTCATCGCGCTCGATCAGCCGCCGTTCCCATCGTATTCGTTCAACGGCCCGGATTTGTCGTGGGATGCGCGCGTGGGCATCCACATCGAAGATCACTACTTCGATAAGAGCGATGCCTCTGTGGTGTTCAAGCGGGTCGATAAGTGGACGGGTAACACCCAGTACATCTATCACGGCAACGACGGCACGACTTTTCCGTGGAACGACACCGCGCAGTTGGACTATCTGAAAGCCGAAGTGCGCGAGGCCGTCATCCAAACGATTTTGCACGTGGCCCGCAACTTCCCCGTGATCCGCTTCGACGCGGCCATGACGCTGGCCAAGCGTCACTTCCAGCGGTTGTGGTTCCCTGAGCCGGGCACCGGCGGCGCCATTCCGTCGCGCGCGGAATATGGCCTGACGAAAGAGCAATTCGACGCGGCGATTCCCGAGGAATTTTGGCGCGAGGTAGTCGATCGGGTGGCCGCCGAAGCCCCCGACACGTTGTTGTTAGCGGAAGCATTTTGGCTGATGGAAGGCTACTTCGTTCGGACGCTGGGCATGCATCGCGTATACAACAGCGCCTTCATGAACTTACTGCGCGATGAAGACAACGGCAAATATCGCAGCGTGATGAAGAACACGCTGGAGTTTGATCCCGAAGTGCTGAAGCGCTACGTCAACTTCATGAACAACCCGGACGAGAAAACGGCCGTGGAGCAGTTCGGTGACGGCGACAAATACTTTGGTATCTGCACGCTCATGGCGACGATGCCTGGATTGCCGATGGTGGGGCACGGTCAGGTGGAAGGCTTTACGGAAAAATACGGCATGGAATATCGCCGCGCCTACTACGACGAGACCCCCAAGGGCTGGTTGGTCGATCGGCACGCGCGCGAGATTTTCCCGCTGTTTCATAAACGCCACTTGTTTGCCGGTGTCGACAACTTCTTGTTGTACGACGTGTATCTGGCCGACGGCAGCGTCGATGAAAATGTATTTGCTTATTCCAACGCCGTGGGTGATGAACGTAGCCTGGTCGTTTATCACAACAAATTCGCTGACACCCGCGGCTGGATTCGCGCCTCGACGGCCTTTGCGGTGAAGACCGGCACTGGCGATGAAAAAGTGTTGACGCAGAAAGAACTGCACGACGGTCTGCGTCTGCCCAACGACCCCGACACGTGGTTGATCTACAAAGATCAGATCACGGCCTTGGAATACATTCGCAATTGCCGCGAGTTGTACGAGCACGGCTTCTTCATCGAACTGGGCGCGTACAAGTGTCACGTTTTCATGGACTTCCGCGAAGTGGTCGATGATGAGGCGCGGCGCTATGCCAAGTTGGCCGAATATCTGAAGGGCGGCGGCGTGCCAGACATGGACGAAGCCGTGCGCGATGTCTTCTCGCGGCCGGTGCAAGTGCCGTTCAAGGAACTGATCAATGCGGGCTTCTTCAAGTGGCTGCTGGAAAATCGCGTGACCGATTCTGCCGCCGAATTGAAGCCGTCGATCAGCGAACAAGTCGCGTTGAAAGCCCAATACGTGGTCGATGGTATTCAATATCTACTCGGGATTGAAACGGCGGAAACACCCGTTCCGGCGGCCACCCGATCGGACATCGATGCGATCCTGCAACTCCCGATTGTCGCGGCGCGTTTCCCCAAGGCCAAGTCGCGCAAGTATGCGGCGGCCATCGACTTCCTGCAAGCGAGTTTGACGCCTGCGCCGGTGGTCGAGCCGATGGTTGAGCCAAGCGCCGAAACGACACCTGTTGCGAAGAAGCCCAAGACCAAAGCGACGGCGAAGCCCGCCGTTGCGCCCGTGCTCGATGAGGCCGTTGCGTGGCATTCACTATTGAGTTGGGCGGGTGTTCGCTCCTTGGGTCAGGCGCAAAGCGAAGTGACTGTGCCTGCGCAAAGCCGCGCCTGGATCGATGAATGGCTGCTCGATCGCTTGACCAGCAGCGCTTTGCGAGAAGCCAAGTTGAGTGAAGCCGATACCTGGCAAGCCGTCAATGCCGTCAAGGCGCTGACCACCCATCAGGCCTGGTACAAGACCGCTGTGGCCGCGAAGAAGCGCGCCTATCGTTTGGCCGACGCCTTATTCGCTGATGCCGACGTGAAGCAGTTGCTGCAAGTCAATGAATATCGGGGCGTGGTGTACTTCAACAAAGAGGCGTTTGGCAAGTTGCTGTGGTGGCTGCTGGCTGTCGCCGTAATCGACATCACTGCCGACCCCACTGCCGTCGCGGTCGATGTGCCCGACGCCATCATCGCGGCCTATGATGTGGTGAAGGCACTGCAAGACGCCGAAGATCGATCGGATTATCAGGTGGAGAAGTTGAAGACGGCGTTGATCGTGTAGTGCTTTTCCCAGGCACGCTATTGCTCCCGCTGGATGAAAATCCAGCGGACTGTCGTCCGCCTTGAGCGCCGACCCAATACGCAACCGACCTAAACGAAAAGAACATCAGCAGACGCACAACGAGGCGAGCCAACCCCAGCTCGCCTCGTTGCGCTTGCCCGTCGCTGCAACCCCAATCGGAGGAGAAACCCCTTACCTAAGTTTCATCTGATGCTGCGAAACCCACAGGCCGCCTAGGCCAATGACCAACAGCATCCCAAACCCCACCAGCACATCCAGCCACTCGCCCGCCGGTGCGCCGCTTGTCGCCGGATCAACAGTCAGACTGGCCGCCGCAGCGGTTGTTGCCGAAAATGCGGTCAATGCTACCAACATCGCCGTCGTGGCCAAAGTCATTTGGGCGATTTTGCGGATGGTTTGTCGCTTCATGGCTGGCCTCGTGTGGTGCTGGCTGGTTGGTGTTTAGTGTGGATAGTGTAGCATAAATTTGACGAGAAATGCTTGCAAAAGTATTGCAGATTGATTGCAATATGCTATCAATTGCGGCGGTGAGGTCGGTTTAGAGCGACATCAAGGTTGAGGCCAAACCAAGGTGCAAGAGCGTGCTCAGTACCAGC
>JAGOBP010000394.1 GCA_017999195.1 Thermoflexales bacterium | reverse complement strand
ATATTGAGTCGTGCGGCAAGGCGCGCATTGCGTTGAATGGTCTGGTGCAACAATTGCATGCCGCTAACCTGATAACCACCTACGATCGCTTCAATGCCGATCGAACCCGGGTGCCCGCCGGTGCGAAAGCGCGGACGATGGCGCGCGCCAAGGATGCGCCTGCGCCCAAGGCGAAGACGGTCGATAAGAAAACCGGCAAGGGGAACGCCCGATCGACCTCAACGGCGAAAAAGGTCCCGGCGACCAAGCCGGCGGCCGCTAAACCGGCGGCCAAGAAGACCGCCGCGCGCAAATAGGCTTGCTTGACACCCCTATTTCGCTATGGCATAATCGCCACACAGACTTTGATGGAAACGAGTAGGCCGATTTAGAGACTTCAGCGAGCGCGGGCGGGTGTGAGCCGCGTACGATCGATCGGCTGAAAATCCTTCCGGAGTCGGCAACCGAAAATTCACAGCGTGTCATTCTGAGCCGCGTAGCGGCGAAGAATCTTTGTCCAAATGCGAGATTCCTCGCCGCGCTCGGAATGACACAAGAATGACTAGGCTTGCCCGGTATCGTCAACCGTTACCCTGACGCGGTGATTATCATGTCACCGGCCAAGTGCGCGGATCGCTGATCCGTGAAGCGGGGTGGTACCGCGAGAGGGTAACTCTCGTCCCTGAGTGTGGACGGGAGTTTTTGTTTCTGGTGCGTACTGCGTAATCCGTACTGCGTAAGGAGTCATGATGACTGAGGCGCTTTACCATACCGATGCCTATTTGAAGGAATTTGATGCGACCGTAATTGCGGTCGATGGCAACAAGATCGCGCTTGATCGAACGGCGTTTTATCCCGGCGGGGGCGGCCAGCCGAATGATGTCGGAACATGCACGAGTGGCGACCAAAGTTGGACCGTGATCAAGGTCAGCAAGCAAGGTGCGGACATCTGGCACGAACTCGATCGGGAACCGCCCGCGATCGGAAGTGTGATTCATGGCACGCTCGATTGGGAACGCCGTTACCAACTCATGCGCACGCACACCGCTATGCACATCCTGTGCGGCGTCATCTTCCGCGACTACGGCGCGAGTGTGACCGGCGGCAACATGGAGCCGCTCAGAGGCCGCATGGACTTCGAATTCGAGACGATGCGGCAGGAGTTCGTGAAAGCGATCGAGGAGAAGATCAACGTCGAAGTGGCGCAGGCGCGCCCGACGCACGTCAAGATTTTGCCGCGCGACGAGGCGTTCCAGATACCCGATCTGATCCGCACCAAGATTAGCCTGCTGCCGCCCGGCATTCCCGAAGTGCGCACCGTCGAGATTGAGGGACTGGATTTGCAGGCCGACGGCGGCACGCACGTGGCGAACACATCCGAGGTGGGGCGCATTCGCGTCACCGATTACAAGAGCAAAGGCAAGATCAATAAACGCATTGAAGTTGTGGTGGAATAATTTAACCGCGAAGACACAAAGGCGCCAAGTTTTCAGAGGACTTCGCGTCTTGGCGTCTTAGCGGTTCAAATGTCAGGAGAACAACATGCCCTTTAAGCCCGTCTCAACCAAAGTCGATTTTCCCGCGCAGGAACGCGACATCCTGAAGTGGTGGAAAGAATCTGACGCGTTCAACAAACTGCGCCGCTTGCTCGCCTCATCCGAGAAACGCTACTCGTTCCTCGATGGCCCGATCACGGCCAACAACCCGATGGGCGTCCATCACGCGTGGGGACGCACCTACAAGGACATCGTGCAGCGCTATCACGCCATGCGCGGCGAGAATCAGCGCTGGCAGAACGGCTTTGACTGTCAGGGCCTGTGGATCGAAGTCAACGTCGAACGCGACCTTGGTTTCAAGAGCAAACGCGACATCGAAGTGTACGGCATCGCGCCGTTTGTGATGTTGTGCAAGCAGCGCGTGTTGAACTTCGCCGCGACGCAGACCGAGCAATCGATCCGTTTGGGTTACTGGGTCAACTGGGATGATCCCGCTCAGTTGCGCATGTTACGCGACAAGTTGGGCGAAGACCCCAATCAAGCGATCCAATATCGTGGCCCGGACGGCGAGTTTGAAGGCACGGTCGAGCAGGTCGTGGGCCAACTCGGTGTGGGTGATATGGGTGGCTCGTACTTCACCTTCAGCGACGAAAACAACTATCAGATTTGGGGTTTCCTGAAGAAGTGCTTCGATCGAGGTTGGATCTACAAGGGCCATGACGTGATGCCGTGGTGCTGGCGCTGCGGCACGGGCATCAGCCAACATGAGATCGTCACCGAAGGCTACGTCGAGAAAACCGACCCCGGCCTCACCGTGCGCTTCCCGCTGATCGGCCATTGGGGCGACGGCGAGACGAAAGAGTCACTGCTGGTCTGGACGACGACGCCGTGGACGTTGACCTCCAACGTGGCGGCCGCGGTCGGGCCGGAGTTAGTCTACGTCAAGGTCAAGCAAGGCGACGAATATTTCTACATGTCCAAGGGCACGACCAAGATGCTCAAGGGCAAGTTTGAAATCGTCGGCGAGTTGAAGGGCCGCGAGATGGAGGGCTGGCGTTATTACGGCCCGTTCGATGATCTGCCCGTGGCCGCGAAGGACGCGCATCGTGTGATCGTGTGGGATGAAGTCGGCGAAAAAGAAGGCACCGGCATCGTCCACATCGCGCCGGGCTGCGGCGCGGAAGACTTTGCCTTGGGCAAGCGCGATGGCCTGCCCGTGATCGCTCCGCTCGATGAAAGCGGCGTGTACATCGATGGCTTTGATTGGCTGACGGGCAAGCACGTCACGGAAGTGAAAGACCCGATCGTGGAAGCGCTGAAACTCAAAGGCCGCTTCTATCGCATCGACGATTACGTGCACCGTTATCCGGTGTGCTGGCGCTGCCAGACGCCGCTAATCTTCCGCCTCGTCGACGAGTGGTACATCAGCATGGATGGCCTGCGCCAGCCGATGATGGATATCACCAACAACATCCGCTGGATTCCCGATTTCGGCAAGGACCGCGAACTCGATTGGCTGCGCAACATGCACGATTGGATGATCAGCAAGAAGCGCTATTACGGCCTCGCGCTGCCCATCTTCGATTGCCAGAAGTGCGGCCACTTCGAAGTGATCGGCTCGCGCGAAGAACTGAAAGAACGCGCCATCGATGGCTGGGCCGAATTCGTCGGGCATTCACCGCACCGACCGTACATCGACGCCGTTAAGATCAAATGCAGTCACTGCGGCGAAGAAGTCGAACGCATCAAAGACGTGGGCAATCCCTGGCTCGATGCCGGCATCGTCTCGATGAGCACGATGAACTATCGGCTTGATCCAGACTATTGGCGGCAGTGGTTCCCGGCAGACTTCATCACGGAGTCGTTCCCCGGCCAGTTCCGCAACTGGTTCTATGCGCTACTCGCGATGAGTGCTGGTGTCACCGGCGAACGCCCGACCAAAACAGTCTTGGGTTTTGCCACGTTGCTCGGCGAAGACGGTCGCCCCATGCACAAGAGTTGGGGCAACTCGATCGAGTTCAACGAGGGCGCAGACACGATCGGCGCGGACGTGATGCGCTGGATGTTTGCCAATCAGCGCTATGACACTGACATGCTCTTCGGCCATCATCACGCCGATGAAACGCGCCGCCGTTTCCTCATTCCCTTGTGGAATGTGTACTCGTTTTTCGTGACGTATGCGAATCTCGATGGCTGGACACCGAATGGATCGACAGGTGAACTTACGTCACTCGATCGGTGGATCCGCGCCCGATTGGCTGAGCTGACGAACGAGATGTCCGCGGCGTTGGCCGACTATGATATGTCGCGTGCGTCGAAAGCGGCCGAAACCTTCATGGATGATTTGAGCAACTGGTACGTGCGCCGCTCGCGCCGCCGTTTCTGGAAGAGCGTGGGCGACAGCGACAAACAGGCCGCGTACTCGACCTTGTATGAAGTGCTCGTCACGTTTGCCAAGTTACTCGCGCCGATGCTGCCCTTCGTAACCGAGGCGCTGTATCAAAACCTGGTGCGCGCCGTGGATGATAGCGCGCCTGAATCGATTCATCACTGCGCGTATCCCACCGCCGATGAAGCCACGATCGATCACGAACTCCTGAACGACGTGGCGATCAGTCGCGCCGCCGTCGCACTCGGCCACTCGATCCGTTCGTCCTCGAACGTGAAGGTGCGTCAGCCGTTGGGCAAAGCCATCGTCGTCGTCACGCACGATCAGCGCGACAGTGTGGAGCGAACGAAAGACATCATCGCCGACGAACTCAACGTGAAGTCAGTGGAATTGGCTGAAAATGAAGCCGATTTCGTGACGTACAAGTTGTTGCCCGATAACAAGAAACTCGGCCCGAAGTTCGGCCAAAAATTCCCGCAAGTGCGCGCCGCGCTGCAAACCGCCGATGGTTTCGCGGTGGCCGCTGCGGTTCGATCGGGGCAAAGTGTGACGTTAGGCGAGTTCATGCTCGCATCGGATGAAATCCTCGTCACACCGCAGCCGCGCGAAGGCTTCGCCATCGCGTCAGAAAACGGCGTGGTGGTCGCACTCGACACGCACATCACGCCCGAACTCAAGAGCGAAGGGCAGGCGCGCGAAGTGGTGCGCCGCGTGCAAGACCTGCGCAAGCAAGCAGGCTTCGAGATCAGCGATCACATCGCGCTGACCTATCCGGCCGAC
>JAGOBP010000393.1 GCA_017999195.1 Thermoflexales bacterium | reverse complement strand
ACACCGTCGCGCAGACGCGCCGCGTGTTGGGCGATGCGGTGCTAGCAGACCAGTGGGCCGATCAAAATTATGAACTGGCCCGCCGCTACTTTTCGTATGCCGTGCTGGAACGACGGCTGCAAACCTTATTGGCCGATTGCTTTGGGGAGGCGAATCCTTTATGACCGCGAGTGGCTCACCGTATCTAGCCTTATTGAAGAATCGCATCAACCTGCGCGAGATCCCGTTCAGCGAACGCGGCTCGCGCTTGTTGATCTTTCAGACCGATCAGCATTTTGCCGTGCGATTGGCCGAACGCTGGTTCAAGGTCGATCAGAAGTTGAGCAGTTATCGACAACGCCCGCCCTTGATCGACGAGTGGTGTTTTACGGATGAAATCGGCACGCCGTTGGCGTTCACGGTGACGACATATCCGCATCGTGTCGACGCGCACACCTCGCGCGGCACGTTTACGATCGTGTTTGAGGATACGGAAACACTGTTGATCGTGCTGCCCGCGGGCGGCGCGGGCGTGACGTTTCGCGCGCAACTCGATCAGGCGCAGACCGATCGGCGCGGCGGTATTCTGCGGCTGACGGGCGATATTCGCCGCAATGTAGCCTACACCACCAATGTGCCCCTCACGCTAAACGAAGTCGAAGCCGCGAGCGATCAATCACAGCGTATTCGCTTGATCGTTCAATCGGACGCGCCGACGCCGTTGTTGATTAACATCACGCCGCGCTTAGGCTTCAATCGGTACGTGCCCCAACCCGATCAGACCATCGAGGCCGCCGCGCAGCGTTGGCATGCGTGGTTTGCGGCTGCACCACAGGTCGCGCCGGAACATCAAGCGCAATACTATTACGCGTGGTGGGTGATGCGCGCGGGCTTGATCTCCACGCGTTTTTATACGACGCGCGAAGCGATGACGCCCTCCAAGATTCACTACGTGGGTGTGTGGCAGTGGGACGCCTATTTTCACGCGCTAGCCTATCGGCATGTGGAGATGAATTTAGCGAAGGATCAACTGCGCATCGTGCTCGATCATCAACGCGCCGACGGCATGATTCCCGATGCGGTGCATGATGAAGGCACGGTGACGCGGCTGACGTTTCCGGTGGAGGCCGATGTAACCAAGCCGCCGCTGCTGGCGTGGTCGGCGTGGAAGTTGTACGAGATTGATCACGACCGTGAATTTCTCGATGAGATTTACGAGCCGGTCGTGCGCTGGAATGAGTGGTGGTTCAAGCACAATGATGTGGACGGCAACGGCCTGTGCGAATATCATCATCCGTTTTCGTCGGGGCTGGATGATAGTCCGTTGTGGGATGAGGGCGTGCCCGTTGAATCGCCGGACTTGAATACGTATCTGTGTTTGCAGCAAGAGGCGCTGTCCAAAATCGCGCGTGTGATTGGCGAAGAGCGCGATGCGGCACAGTGGGCGCAGCGCGCCGACGAAGTGGCCGCCTGCATGGTGCGCTGGATGTGGGATGATCGTGCTGGCCTGTTCTGGGCGAGTCATTCCAAGGATAGTTCGCGCGTGAAAGTGCGCACGCCGTTCAACTTGTTTCCGCTGCTCACGGGTCGGCTGCCCAAGGACATCACGACGCGGCTGGTGGCCCACCTGACTGATGAGCGCGAGTTTTGGCCGCGCTATCCCGTGCCGACGGTGGCGTTGAATGATCCCAAGTTTGATCCGTTGACCATGTGGCGCGGCCCGACGTGGGTCAACATCAACTATCTGTTGATCGAGGGTTTGCAGCGTACGGGCTACATCGATCTGGCGCGTGACTTGCGCACGCGCACGCTGGATATGCTGGGCGCGCACAATGACATCTACGAATACTATCATCCGCAGACGGGGCAGATTCCGCCCAAGGCCGCGTCGATCTTCGGCTGGTCGTCGGCGGTGTACATCGATCTGGCGATACAGGCGGCAAGGGAGCGGATGTAAATCGTCAGCGGATGCGGGCATCCAGTACGACGATTGACGGGGAGAGTTGGCGGGATTTCACCCTCATCCTAACCTTCTCCCTGACAGGGAGAAGGTTAGGCGCGCTCCCTCTCCCTTATAGGGAGGGCTGGGGTGAGGGTCGACTGAATATCAAACTAATCCGCACCCGAAGAATAGCGCACACTCGACGATTCTCCGCTATTTCAAGCGCGCCATGAGCAATCTCTTGCCCAAATCAAAACGCCCGACGAGGCTAACCTCATCGGGCGATTATCATTCAACCTCAGCCTCATTGCGAGGGCGCGCTGCGCCCGAAGCAATCTGCTTGCCTCTTGCTACTCCAACAATAACCACATCTGCTGATATGCGTCCAGCGTAACATTCGCCTTCAGCGACACCGCTTGCCCGCTCACCAGATCAGTGACTTGACCATGCACCGGCGCGGCGATGGTCTGCGGCTGCTCGCTGAAGTTCGCCAGCACCATTATGCGCGACGCCGCATTCGTGCGTACAAAACCAAAGACGTGTACGCTGCCCGCATCGATCACCTGCATGTCGGTGCCGTTGAAGGCCGCGTGTGATTGCCGTAGATCGATCAAGTGGCGCAAGCGCTGATACAACTGGCCTTCGATCGTCGCCGCATCCGATCGGTTGGCGGCACGCGCCCAATCGGTGTGCGGCCGATGCACCCAGCGGCTGTCATCGGCCTTGGCCGGATCAGCGAGGTAACTGACATCATTCAATGTGCCCAGTTCATCGCCCAGATAGATCAACGGCACGCCGCCAATCGCCAGGATGATGCCGTGCATCAACAAGATGCGGCGCACGGCCAACTCCACCTCGACGGAAGTCTCTTCTTTTAAGGCTTTTTCCAGCCCCGCCAGCGATGCGCAGGTGCCTGAGATGCGGCAGTCGCCGGTCTTGGGATTCTCCTGGAAGGGCAAGCCGCGCGCGAAAGTGCCTTCAAAACGATTCGTGAAATACCGATTGAGGAACTGGCGATGATGATAGCCGTTGACGCCATACAGCGCCGCGTCTTCATCAGAGAAGGTCCAGCCGATGTCGTCATGACAGCGCACATAGTTGACCCACGCGCAATGTGGATCGATCTTAAAGCGGGTGCGCATCGAATGCGATAGCAAGAGCGTTTCACGCGTGGCCAGTGAATTCCACAACAGCGCCATCAACAGCGGATTGTAAGACAACTGGCATTCATCGGGGCTGATGTACTTCACCACTTCATCGGGATGCACGATGGCTTCGGACTTGAACAACAGCGCAGGCGCGGCGATGCGGGTCAAGGCATTGAACGCCTGGATCAGCAGGTGCGCTTCAGGTAAGTTCTCGCACGATGTGCCCAAGCGTTTCCAAATGAACGCCACCGCATCCAATCGCATGATCTCCACGCCGACGTTCGCGAGGAACAACAACTCTTCGGCCATCGCGTTGAAGACGGCGGGATTGGCGTAATTCAAATCCCACTGATACGAATGGAACGTCGTCCACACCCACTTGTCCATGTCGGCAAAGTACGTGAACGCGCCGGGGTGCTCGTCGGGGAAAATTTCGCGCAGCGTCTTCTCGTACACATCGGGCACACGCCGGTCGGGGAACATGCGATAGTAGGCTTGATACACCGGGTCGCCCGCGCGCGCGCGTTTGGCCCACGCGTGCTCATCGGAGGTGTGATTAAACACGAAATCGACGACGAGGCTGATGCCATTACGCCGCAATTCACTCGCGAGTTCGCCCAGTTGATCGATCGTGCCCAACTTCGGATCAACTTGCCGATAATCGCTCACCGCATAGCCGCCATCGTTGTTGCCTTCGGGCGCGCGGAATAACGGCATCAAATGCAGATACGTCAGGCCCAGTTCTTTGAAGTACGGAATCTTCGATCGAATGCCGTTCAGGTCGCCCGCAAACAAATCGACGTAGCACACGCCGCCCAACACTTGATTAGCCTGAAACCAGTGCGGATTTGCTTCGCGTTCGGCGTCGAGTTGGCGCAGCTCAGTCGATCGGGTTAAGGCTGTGCGCGCCGCCGTGGTGATGATCGTTTCGAGGTGATAAAAGAAGTCGTATTGATCGCTATACAAATAAAACAACAACTTAAACAAGCGCGGAAAATGCTCGTTAAGACGCTGCACAAAGGCTTGCCACGCCGCCGATTGAGTGTGCGCGGCAAATTGAAGTTCGAGTTTGGGTAGCAGTCGTTCCAGCGTCAGTTGGGCGTGTTGGGTGGTCCAGGTTGAATCAGGCATGGGCAGATTGATCCAGGAAAGAATTGAGTTGTTCGGTGGTGGGCAGGGCGGGAATCGCGCCGCGCTGTGTGGTGGTGAGCGCGCCCACTGCATTCGCGCGGCGACAAATCTTGCGCAGAGTTCCTTCGTCGGTCAGGGCGTTGGTGTGCTGCTGTAAGCCCGTCAATAGGCCCGCGACAAAGCCATCGCCTGCGCCGGTAGTATCGACGGAGGTCACTTCAAAACTGCCGACTTCGCCGTTGAATTTGGGTGTGAAGTAATGGCAGCCGTGTTTGCCCAAAGTCACCACGAGTAGTTTCAAATCAGAATGCCACAATTGATCAACGGCGGCGGCCAGATCGGTTTTGCCGGTGAGGAACGTCATCTCGTCTTCGCTGGCTTTGATGATGTGCGCCTGTCGCCAGCCCGTCAACAAGCCGTCGCGCGCGGTGGCTTCATCGGGCCACAGA
>JAGOBP010000392.1 GCA_017999195.1 Thermoflexales bacterium | reverse complement strand
TGGCTGTTCTGCGCATCAGTCCCGATTTTGCCCGCATGGGCCTCAGCCTGCTCACCTTGAATCGATAATGCCACCCATCCGATTAGTCACCCTCAACCTATTGAACGATCGATCCCGCTGGGCACAACGCCGCCAACTGGTGGTCGATCAACTCGCCGCGCTGCAACCCGACATCATCGCGCTGCAAGAAGTGACGCCCGCGCCCGACAACACCGCGCGCTGGCTGGCCGATCAACTGGGCCGCTACGACGTTCACTACAGCCCCTTCAGCGGCAAGAAGCGCGATAAAGAAGGCGTGGCGCTTTTAAGTCGACACAAAATTCTGCGCGCCGAATGGCTGGAACTCTCCACGCAATCGCGCGTGGCCAGCCTGATCGAGATTGATACCCCAACCCGACAGCTCATCGTGGCGACCACGCATCTGCACTGGTGGCCGGGCGAGGCGCGCCAACGCGACCATCAGGTCCAACAATTGCTCGATTGGTTAGCGCCCTTCAGCGCCGAGCGCGCCGTCGTGGTGTGCGGCGATTTCAACGGCGTGCCCGACACGCGCGCCATCCGCCTGATGCAGACACGTTTCGCGTCGGCGCATGCCACCGTACACGGACGCGAACCCGAGTATACTTGCCCCACACCATTGCCGCTGGCCAACAGCATCAAATCCGTGCGCGATGTGTGGCGCAGGCTGCGGCGCAAGGTCATCAACCTGATCACTAATCCAACTAACAAGCCGTGGCGCGGCACGCTGGACTACATCTTTGTCGATCAGCACATTCGCGTCAGCGATTGCCGCGTCGTGCTCAATCAACCAGCCCCCGATGATGCCCGCCTGTACCCGTCGGACCATTTTGGCTTGATGGCAGATTTTGAAGTGGTGAAGTAGGAGCGGGTAGGTTGGTAAATTGGTAAATGGTCAATCGGCTTCACGCAACACGCATCACGCATCATGCAGTATTATTCATTGCTCATTGTTCTCCCACCCCATCCTTCCAAGGAGTTTCCATGAACCATCTCATCGGCTACAAATGCAGCATCTGCGGGCAGGAATACGGCCCCACTGAAGTTGAATATGTGTGCCCCAAGCACGGCGACGAGGGTCTGCTGGACGCTGTCTACGACTACAAAGCCATCAACGCCCAGCACAGCCCGGCCAAGATGGCGACGCAGCAATCGTCGGCCGAACTGAATCTGTTCCGCTATCGCGCGCTGCTGCCCGTCGATTCCAGCGTGCCCAACTTGCCGCTGCACGTCGGCTGGACGCCGCTCTATCGCGCGCCGCGTTTGGAGAAGCTGCTGGGCGTGCGCGAAATCTGGATCAAAGACGATGGCCGCATGCCCACCGCGTCGTTCAAGGATCGCGCCAGTTCCATCACGGTGATGAAAGCCGTCGAGTTGAAGCGTGACCTGATCACGACCGCGTCGAGCGGCAATGCGGGTGCGGCATTGGCTGGTATGGCCGGTTCGATCAAGTTGCCGGCCGTGATCTTCGTGCCGCAGACCGCGCCCCAAGCGAAGGTGGCGCAGTTATTGATCTATGGTTCGCACGTCTTTTTGGTCAAAGGCAATTACGATATGGCCTTCGATCTGTGCTTGCAAGCCTCCAAAGAATTTGGCTGGTACTGCCGCAACACCGGCTACAACCCCATCACCGTTGAGGGCAAGAAGACGTGCGCACTGGAAATTTGCGAACAACTGTCGTTGGCGGAAGGCGGCTTCATCGATAAGTGGCACACGCCCGATCGTATCTTCGTCAGCGTCGGCGACGGCAACATCATCTCCGGCCTACACAAGGGGCTGGTTGATCTGCACAACCTGGGCTGGATCGAAGCGATGCCCAAGTTGATGGGCGTGCAGGCCGAAGGCTCAGCGGCGGTCTACAATGCGTGGCGCGACGGCAAGGACGACATTACGCCCGTGAACGGCCATACGATCGCCGACAGCATCAACGTCGATCTGCCGCGCGATGGCCGCCGCGCCGTGCGTGCGATTCGACAGACGGGCGGCGAATCGTCCACCGTCACCGACGACGAAATCCTCGACGCGATGCGCTTGCTGGCGCGTGAGACGGCGGTGTTCTGCGAACCCGCCGCCGGGACGGCCGTGGCCGGTTTGCTGAAGGCCGTGAAAGAAGGCCGCGTGGGCGCCGATGAAAGCGTCGTCGTGGTCATCACGGGCAACGGCTTGAAGGACGTGAACAGCGCCATCAAGGCCGCCGGTCAGCCCAACATCATCGATCCCGATTTGAAGGCCGTTAAGGCCGCGCTGGAACCGATCGGGTTGCTGTAGAACCGTGGTGCGTGATCGATCAATTCATCACGCACCACTTGCCAGCCTGCGGGGTTATTGATCACACCACAGTCGTTTACCAGGGGAGCGAGCCACCATGACAGTCAAGATCATCGGCGTCACATCGTCCGGTCTGGAACCGGCAGACGCTCAAAAGTATGGCATCACCATTGTGCCACTGCGGGTAAATTTTGGCACGGAGACGTTGCGCGACGGCGTGGACGTTTCCAAGAATGAGTTTCTAACGCGGCTGGCGGCGTCCAAGATTTTTCCGACGACATCCCAACCGCCCGCGGGAGATTTTTTGACGCTGTATCAGCAGTTCCGCGCGCAAGGGCATGAAGTCTTGTGCGTGGTATTGTCCAACAAACTCAGCGGCACGTGGCTGTCGGCCAACACCGCGCGCCTGCAATTGAACGACGATCACATTGCGGTGTTTGACACCTTCAACATCGCCGCGGGCGAAGCGATGATGTTGATCGAAGCGGCGAAGATGGCGAACGCGGGCCAAACCATCGCGGAGATTCTGCCCCGATTGGAAGTGATGCGCGATCGCATGAAGTTGTACTTTGTGCTGGACACGCTGGAGTATCTGGCCAAAGGCGGCCGCGTGGGCAATGCGCAAGCGTTTATCGGATCGGTGCTGCAAATGAAGCCGATTCTGGAAATTCGCAACGGGCTGGTGGAAGGCGCAGAACGCATCCGCACCAAGACCAAAGCCCAGGCGCGGCTGCGCACGCTGATTGCGGAATTTACGCATGGCAAGGCCAAAGCGCAGATGTGCGTGCTCTATACCGGCTCGCCGGACAGCGCGATCGCGTTTGCCAACGAACTCAAACAGCAGTATCATCTGGCCGAGTGTGAGGTCTACTCTATGAGCCCGGCCGTATCGGCTCATACCGGACCCGGCGCATTAGGCTTTGGCCTATTCGTCGAAGACTAAGCAAATCCTTACTTCCGAAGCCATTCAGACTTCGGAAGTATCTTGTTGAGGCAAAACATGAATCGAACGAAGATGGTCTGCACGGTCGGCCCGGCGGTCGACACCGACGAACACATTCGGGCGTTGATTCGCGCGGGCATGTCCGTGGCGCGCGTCAACTTCTCGCACGGCGATCACGCCACCCACGCCACCCGCATCGAACGGGTCCGCCGCATCGCGCAAGAAGAGAACGCCATCGTGGCGATTTTGGGCGACTTGCAAGGCCCCAAGTTGCGCGTGGGCAAGATTGCCAATGGGCCGATCACCGTGCCCACCGGCAGCGAGATCGTGCTCACCCTCCGATCGGTGCCCGGCGACCCGCACACCGTCACACTACCGCATCCCGAATTGGTGAACGAAGTGAAGCCCGGTCAGCGGCTTCTGCTGGACGACGGCGCGCTGGAATTTATGGTCATCGAAGCGACGGCGACCGATCTGCGCTGCCAGGTTATTACGGGCGGCTTGCTCAGTTCCAACAAGGGCGTCAGCGCGCCGGGCGCGAATTTAAGCCTGTCGGCCATCACGCCCAAAGATCGCGAAGACGCCAAATTCGCGGCCACTCAACAAGTAGACTTCATCGCGCTGTCGTTTGTGCGCAGCGGCGATGATGTGTGCGAGTTACGCAGTCTGCTGGATGATCTGGGGGCGGACATCCCCATCGTGGTGAAGATCGAGAAATCAGAAGCGCTTGATCATCTTGAAGACATTCTCACCTGCACCAATGCCGTGATGATCGCGCGCGGCGACCTGGGTGTAGAGACGCCCGCCGAGCGCGTGCCCGTGGTGCAGAAGCATTTGATCCGGCAGTGCAATGCGCGCGGCATCCCCGTCATCACGGCCACGCAAATGCTGCAATCGATGATGACGGCCCCCCGCCCCACCCGCGCCGAAGCCAGCGACGTGGCTAACGCGATCTATGATGGCACGGATGCAGTGATGCTCAGCGGCGAAACGGCGAGCGGTGAATATCCGATTGAGGCCGCGCAGACCATGGCGCGCATCGCCGCGATTACGGAACAAGACTTTCCTTACGAGAAGTGGTTGACCAATCCGGCAACGACCCAATTGGGCAGTGTCGCCGCGATCGGGCGGGCAACCGTCGAGATTGCCGAGGAAATCGGGGCCAAGGCGATTGTTACATCCACGCGCACCGGCACGACGGCCAGCCTCATCGCGCAGTTCCGGCCGCGCACCCCCATCATCGCAACCACGCCGTACGAAACCGTGCAGCGCCGTCTGGCGTTGATGTGGGGCGTGCAGCCGATGCTTGCGCCTGAGCACCAGTCCACCGACGAAATGCTGCGCACAGCCGCCGCGCTGGTCGTGAAGAGCGGCATCGCCAAACATGGCGAAACCATCGTGATTACGGCGGGTATTCCCATTACGGGCAACAATCCCACCAACAT
>JAGOBP010000391.1 GCA_017999195.1 Thermoflexales bacterium | reverse complement strand
ACAATACACGGCCACGCAACGCCATCTGGGTAGAGATGCGGTGCGAGTCGCAGAAAATGTCGGCGGTGAGGCGGCGCGATCCGACTTGACTCATGGCAGGCTCCTTATCGAGGGGGGACCCATTAGTATGCGTATCATATTACACAATCCGAAACGAATCAACCAGCGTGCAGCGGCGAATCCGACTGAAACTGCGCGGCGACGTAATGCCTTCGCCGGTGGGGCTGGCGATTGTAAATGAACAATAGCCTTCGCCGCCTTGGCCCAGCCCGGCCAGACACGGCCCGTTCTTGACGAAGATGCTGCAATTAATCTCACGGGCCATGCGGCTGAGATTATCCAGATTTTTGGAGTGCATCACGGCCGTATGCCGGAAACCATGCTCGGCTTGGACGGCCAGATCGATCGCTTCGTCGGCCGATCGGACTTTGCACACCGGCATGATGGGCATCATCTGTTCGGACCAGATCAGCGGGTGCTGCCGATCGACCACGGCGACGATCTGGCGCACTTCCGGGCCGGCGTCAATGCCGATGGCCTTGAGTAAGACCGCCGCATTCTTGCCGATGAAATTCTTGTTCATCACGCCCGGTTTGCCAGGACCGCGCTGTTCTTCGAACACGGCTTTGCACAGCCGCTCCAATTGCCACGAACTGATCTGCACGGCGCCATGCGCGCACATGGCCTTGATCAGCGCGTCACCCACCGACTCCACCACGAACGTTTCTTTTTCGGTGGTGCAGACGATGTTGTTGTCGAATGAGCCGCCGCGTACGATGTCGCGACCCGCTTGATCGATGTCGGCGGTTTCGTCCACGACCACGGGCGGATTGCCCGGCCCCGCACACACCGCGCGTTTGCCGCTCATCATGGCCTGTCGCACGACGGCGCTGCCGCCCGTCACGGTGAGCAAGCGCACGTCTTTGTGCGCCATGATGGCTTGCGCTTTGTCAATTGTCGGATCAGCAATCGTGGTGAGCAAGTTCTTCGGCCCGCCGACGGACTGAATGGCGCGATTGAGAATCTGCACGGCGTGGGCGGTGCTGTTTTTGGCGGTGGGATGCGCGCCAAAGACCACGGCATTGCCTGCGGCGATCATGTTGATCGAATTGCAGATCACGGTCGATGTTGGATTGGTGCTGGGCGTTAATGCGCCGATCACGCCGTAGGGCGCGTATTCGACAATGGTCAGGCCGTGATCGCCGCTCCACGCGGTCGTGCGCAAATCTTCCGTCCCCAGTGATTTGCGCGCGTTGAGCAAATTCTTCTCGATCTTGTCCTCATAGCGGCCCAGCCCGGTTTCGCTCCACGCCTCATGCGCCAATACTTGCGCGGCATCTTCGGCGGCGTGCCGCATAGCGTTGACCATGCGTTCACGCAGTTCCAGCGGCAGCGCATTCAAATCGGCAAAGGCGCGTTTGGCCGCCGTCACGGCGCTGTCGACGTCAGGAAAGACGCCGTCGCCGCCGGGGCCGATCGGGGTGGTGGCGGATCGATCGGGCTTGGCGGCCGGCGTTTTACCCGATCGAATTTCGGCCATCACTTGCTGCACGATTTGATTGATGCGAGTATCGTCTAGCATAGCGCGCTTCAGGCGGTCGCGGCCAAACTGGGCATGGCGATGGAGAAGGTTGAGCCTTGGCCGACGACGCTGGTGACCCATACCCGGCCACCGTGTTGCTCGACAATTGATTTGACGATGGCCAGACCCAGACCCGTGCCGCGCTCTTGACTGTTGGAGTTGGGCACGCGATAGAAGCGTTCGAAGACGCGTGCCTGGGCTTCGGGCGGAATGCCCGGCCCGGTATCGCGCACATCGAGCCGCGTCTGATCATCTTGCACCCACACGGCCAGCGTCACCGTACCGCCGTTGGGCGTGTATTTGATCGCGTTGCTGAGCAAGTTGCTGATCACTTGATACAAGCGCTGCGAGTCGCCACGCACTTGCAGATCGGGGCGCGTGCGATCAAAGATCAGATTATGGCGGCGCTCTTGTGCTTGCAAGGTCAATTCCGTGACAACGGTCTGCGCGATTTCGCCCAGATCACAATCGGTGGGTTTGAGGCCGACGCGTTGTTCGATGCGTTCCAGATCGAGCAGATCCGAGATTAACGCTTCGATGCGGCGCACGCCCAGGATGCTGAGATCGTAGGCTTCTTGCTGCACTTCATTCCAGGCGGGCGTCGCTTTGCCCAACAGATCGAGCGCGCCCAACGTCAGATTGACGGGGTTGCGCAGATCGTGCGAGGCCGTCAGGATCATGTCGCTCTTCAGGCGCTCCATTTCTTTGAAGCGCGTGATGTCTTGCATGACGGCGACCCAGCCGGATAGCAGGCCGTTGGGATCGACGATGGGCGACAAATTGCAGAAGAGCACGGCGTCGTTCGCCAGTACAATTTCAAAGCCCAGCGGCTGCGGCTGATCGGCTTTGAGCGCGGTTTCGATGGCGGTGTTGAGCGTGTCGTTGCCGGTGACTTCACCCAGCAATTGGCCTTGTGCGCGTTTGGCGTTGATGGCAAAGGCCCGCTCGGCGGCGGGATTGGCCAATTGCACGCGGCCGGCCGCATCCAGCCCGATGATGGCGTCGCCGCTGCTGGAGAGAATGGCCTTCATTTGCTGCTGTTCCGCTCGGACGCGGACGAACAATCGGGCGTTAGACACACCCAGCGCCAGTTGGCCGGTAATGATGTGTAAGGTATCGAGTTCGCCTGTTTCGAATTGTTTGCCTAAGGGCGCGATCGCTTGCAAAACGCCGACTACTTCATCGTCGGCCATGAGCGGCACACAGACCAGCGCGCCCAACTTCCGATCGGCCAACCACGCGACCACGTCTTTACTCCAGCCAAAGGCGGCCATGTTTTGCAACAGCACCGTCTGGCGCACGTTGGCGCAATGTGCGGCCACGCGCTGCAAGCCAGAGCCGTCTTCTTCCAGGGCCAGGGCATGACTGGCCGTGGGGATCAGCTCGACGCTGCCCGGCTCTTTCAGGTAAATCTTGCCGGCGCTGAGTCGCAGCGCGGCCACCGTGCGGCTGAGGGTTTCCGCGCTCATCTTGGTGAGGTTGTGACCGGCATTGATGACGGCCGTGCCCACGCTGCTGACGGCGGCGGCGCGATCGTTGATAAGTTCCAGCAAGTTCATGATTTGCTGGTTGCGCTCGAAGAGCTGCGCATGCGCGACGGCGGTGGCGGCGTGCGGCGTAATCAATTGCAATAAGGCCACATCTTTGTTGCTGAATTCGCGCCCGTCATCGTAGACCACTTGCAGAATCCCCAGCGCGTGCTGGCTGTAGGTGAGCGGGATGCCGACGACGCTGGTGGCCTGGCATAGGCTGGAGTCTGGCTCGATCTGCGCGAAAGCGGGCGAGCGCTCTTCCCAGGCCGAGTAGTT
Source organism: Thermoflexales bacterium (assembly GCA_017999195.1). Taxonomy (GTDB): domain Bacteria; phylum Chloroflexota; class Anaerolineae; order Fen-1058; family Fen-1058; genus JAGOBP01. The sequence continues at coordinate 1,287 of JAGOBP010000391.1, read as the reverse complement.
GTCGACAACCAGGGCGCGGCCGGTCACGGCCACCCGGCCCGCGAGGTCTTCGCCGGGCTGCAAGGTGACGCCCAGATAGGTGCCGGGGATGTTGTACCCGGTGATCAATTGCAACTGGCCGGTGTTGCGATCGATCAAATAGACCACGCTGGCCGAAGCGCGAATCAGATCGACGCAACGTTCGGCCACGGTCGACAGCACCTCGCGCACGTTCAGCGACGCCGTGATGGCCAACGACATCTCGCGGATCGTGTCGATCTCGATGTGTGTCAGTTCGCCCGTCGGCGCGCCGCGATAGGGTACGCCACCCGCTGGAGTGGCCGCGCGGATGCGATCGATGGTCGATCGGGCACGGCGGCGTTCCGGGTCGCTGAGTGAATTAAACTTTAGTGTACTTGATGTCCCCATCGACTTCCCAGGTATCGACAATCGCCATGATCACGGCATCGCACGGGCGCTGATCGGTGACTTTGGTCTGGCGCGCAGAACTGCCGCTGGCATACATGACCACTTCACCCACGCCCGCGCCCACCGCATCCACGGCGACGACGTAATTAGCGCTCTCTTTTCCGTCGACGCTGATCTGCCGCACGACCAGAAATTTCAGGCCTTCCAGCTTCTCATCTTTCTGGCTGGCAACCAGTGTGCCGACGACTTTGCCGAGCAGCATATCAACCTCCAATGACCAACGACAAATGATCTAATGACAAACGAACCGCACTCGCAAGTGTTATGGTTGGTCATTGGTCATTGTTAATTTGTCATTCCTTGGCCGCTTGTTCGGCGCGGCCTAGCGGCAGCACGGCATCGACGTTTACGTGCGGGCGCGGGATGACATGGACAGCCACGACTTCGCCGATCTTCTCGGCGCCGCGCACACCGGCTTCAACGGCCGCTTTGACCGCCGCCACATCGCCGCGCACGATGGCGGTGACATAGCCGCCGCCGGTCTTCTCGTAACTGACCAGTTCGACCTTGGCCGCTTTCACCATCGCGTCGCTGGCTTCCACCATTGCCGCAAAACTCTTGCATTCGATCATGCCCAACGCTTCTGCCATGATTCTCTCCTTATTCTTTGCGCCCGAAGGTTTCTTTGCCGGTAATGCCTTCGATGGCGTCGACGGCGGCTTGATAGCCGGCCATGATGTCGCGTTCTTCGCCGCCCAGATACACCCGCCCGACTGAGCCAAAGGCGCGCACTTCCAAAATATTAATCGCCGCGCGTTTCTCGGCTTCATTGGCCGCGATTGCGGCATAGGCGGCGGGTTCAACTTCCAGCACGTACAG
>JAGOBP010000390.1 GCA_017999195.1 Thermoflexales bacterium | reverse complement strand
CGCGATCAATGGAGATATGATTGTTAGGTTACAGCGATTGGATTATACTTGTGGTGTATCAGAAGCGCAATTATCAATTCGCAATGACCAATGATCAATGAACAATGAGCGGCCGCCTAATCCATTATTCATTGCCCATTGATCATTAGATCATTGGCTTACCTGTGTCTTTACTCAAACGACTCAAAACTGCCCCGGTTTGGAAATGGCTGATTCCCGGTATCGGCGTTAAACGCTGGATGATCTTGCTGGGTTTCGGCGTCACGCTGATCTCACTGGGCATCGCCTACATCCTGGTCGACATCTACCGTACCACCGGCTTCCCCGATGCGGCCTACTATCTGACGCTGCAATTCTTGCCCCGGCTTGAACGCGCGATCGTCGTCGGCGCGGTCGGCAGCGCCGCGATCGTCTTTGCCGTGCGTGAGCTGGGCCGATCGATCCTCGCGCCCTTCGTCCGCCCCGATCGATCCGTGGCCGACACCGTGCTGCGCCATCGTCAGCGCGAACGCGGCCCCAAAGTCGTCGCCATCGGCGGCGGCACGGGCCTCTCCACCTTGTTGCGCGGCCTCAAGCATTACACCTCCAACCTCACCGCGATTGTGACTGTGGCCGACGATGGCGGATCAAGCGGGCGCTTACGGCGCGAATTGGGCGTGCTGCCGCCCGGTGATTTTCGCAACTGTTTGGCCGCGCTGGCCGATGACGAATCGTTGACCACGCAACTCTTTCAATATCGCTTCACGCCCAAACAGCAAGACCTGGACGGTCACGCCTTTGGCAATCTGTTCATCAGCGCGATGGCGGACGTGTCCGGGTCATTCGAGCAAGCGCTGATCGAAAGCAGCCGCGTACTGGCGATCACCGGTCGGATTTTGCCGAGCACGCTCAATGACGTCATGCTCAGCGCTGAAGTCCGCACCGATCAAGGTCTGCGCCAGATCGACGGCGAATCCAACATCACGCATGAAACGGCCAGCAGCGGCGGCGCGATCGAACGCGTGCGCCTGAAGCCCGATAACGTTCGCGCTTATCCCGAAACAATTCGCGCGATTCTGGATGCTGATCTAATCGTACTGGGGCCGGGCAGTTTATACACGAGTGTGCTGCCTAATCTCTTGATCAACACTTTGCCAGAGGCGCTGCGCGCCACGCGCGCGATGGTGATGTACGTCTGCAACGTCGCCACGCAGCGCGGTGAAACCGATGGCTACACCGCCAACCAGCACGCCCGCGCCATTGAGCGGCACATCGGCCCGGACATCATTGATGTGGTGCTGGCCAATGCGCGCCTGGACGTGCCGTGGCTCAACGCGCCGGAAGGCGTGGGCGAAATGGTGCGCATCGAAACATTGGGCGGCCTGCCGCAAATCGCCACCGCCGACGTTCTGGACGAAGCCCATCCGTGGCGGCACGACTCGCAGAAGTTGGCGCACGCCGTCATGCAGACCTACCAGGAATTACGGACCACCAGCACTCAACCTCATGGCCGATAACAACACCACACGTCGTTCCTTTCTAAAATTGGCGGGCTGGCTGGGCGTGACCTGGGTCGCGACGCAGCTGTTAGCCAACCCCAAATCGACCGGCACACCCAGTCAATCGAACTCACCGATCGCGCGGTTGCTGCCCGACTATTTCGCCAGTACGCGCAGCAATATCGTCACGCACCTGCAACAGCGCGCCATCCTGTCCAGTGTTTTGTATCCCAAGGCCACGTTCATCCGCGACGCCTTCTACGGCCCGCTGGCCCTGAATGATCTGAACCTGAGCACGGAATGCTACCGCTGGTTTGCCGTGACGCAATTGCCCACCGGCCAGATTCGCACCGCCGTGCCATTCACTTCGGCCGATGAGCCAGAATTTCCGCCCGGCGATGATGATTCCACCCTGCTCTTCATCATCTGGTCCGCCTGGCTGTGGCGCAACCGCATCACGATCGATGCCGGCTTGATCCGGCGCGCGATCGATTTTGTGCGGACGCACGTGATCGACGAGTATTACGTCACACCCGCCGGTGCGTTTCGCTATTGGGCCGACACCGTCAAGTTCGAGCAAGTCGAACGCATCGCGCACAATCAAGGCTTGTATGTGCTGGCTCTGCAAGCGCTGCGCCAACTGGATATGGGCGACGTTACCGACACACAACTGGCTCAAGCCAAAGCCAACTATGCCAGTTTCTTCCGATCCGAATTAGGGGCGATGGCTTTGGGCAAAGACACGTGGTGGGCCAACACGATCGATCTCTCAGCGTTGTTCCCGGAATTTCTGCTGCGCTGGTTGTACACTGATGCCGCCCTGCCCGATCAGACCATCCTGGCGACCGTTGATCATTTTCGGAAAGTAGCCGCCATCACTCGGCCCGATAACACTCCGGCCGGAATCAAGATCATCTGTGCGGGCAACGGCGACTATCTGGATCGGCAGCGCTTCTTTGCGCCGGGCCTCAACTGGCCGGGTGAATATCAGAACGGTGGTTACTGGCCGATGTACACGCTGACGGCCTTCGCGCTGGCCTATCGCCTCACACGTGAACCGGCCCTGCAACGCACGGTTGAACAATTGATCACGCTTGAACTGAATACCGATCATCGATCCAAGGAAGTCATCAACCTAGTTGCGGCCACCGCCGAAACCGACAAACTCGATCGATCCAACTACACCTGGAACGCCCTGATTGTTCCAGCCATAAAGTGGGCGGGCATCGCGTAATCCGCCCAGCAGAGTGACTATCATCACGGCAGATAGTGACAAAAATACACTATCCCCGACAGGGTGGTCGGTTATAGAATCACACAGGATCAAAACGATGCCTAATCTACGCGACTTCATAAAAATCGAGACCCAATCCGGCGACCCGCTCACTCAGGGCGATGTCACGCTGACGCCGCAATCGCAAGCGCTCATCATCCGCTGGCCGCAAGGCGGCTTCGTGTGGAATCGCCCGATCGGGGTGTGGGTCAATCGGGGCGGACAGACCGAACGGTTGCCCATCATCGACGTGACGCGCTACGCCACGTGGGCGTTGGCCGGTCTCACTTTGGTGTTTTCGGTTATAATCACTTTGGTTGCGGCGCGCCGCAGGAGCAATTCGCATGAGTGACTTCCTCGAAAAAATCGGCCTCTCCATCATCAAGACACAAGAGCAAAGTATGGATCTACTGGAGAAACTGATCGCCACGGCCCGACCGAATGCGGTGTTTGGGCATCCCGTCACGGGCGGCGACTACACCGTCATCAGCGCGTCGGAAGTATCGTGCGGCATGGGTCTGGGTTTCGGCGGTGGAGGCGGCGACAACGGTGCCACGAAGAGCGAACCGGTCGCCGAAGAGATCACCATCGAAGGCGAAACGCCTGACCCTAAAGCCGCGGCAGCAAACGGCTACGGCGTGGGCGGCGGAGGCGGCGGCTTCTCAACCGCTCGACCGGTCGCCGCCATCTCGATCGGCCCGGATGGCGTCCACGTAGAGCCGGTCGTCGATGTGACGAAGATCGGCCTGGCCTTCTTCACCACCCTCGGCGCGATGGCGCTGATGCTCAGCAAGATGCAGCAAGCCAGCAAGTAAGATTTACCGCGGAGAACACTGAGAACGCCGAGATATTCCATTGAAATCTCTGCGAACTCTGAGTGCTCTGCGGTGTGAATTCACAAACACACTATTCTCACAAGGAGAGTAACATCATGTCAGTAAAAGTGGGTATCAACGGTTTTGGCCGCATTGGCCGGCAAGTGCTGAAGGCGATCGGGGACTATTATCCTGAGACGCTGGAAGTGGTGGCGTTCAACGACATCGGCGACATCAAGACGATGGCGCACCTGTTGAAGTATGACTCGACCTATGGCCGCTTCAATGGCACTGTCGAAATGGGCGAAGACAGCCTGTTGATCAATGGCAAGAAGGTCAAGGTCTTCAAGGAAACCGATCCGTCCAACATTAAGTGGGGCGATCTGGGCATCGACATCGTCATCGAGTCGACCGGTCTGTTCACCATCAAAGAAGATGGCGTCAACAAGAAGGGCAAGACCGTCAAGGGTGCCGTCAATCACATCACTGCGGGCGGCGCTAAGAAGGTCATCATTTCGGCTCCGGCCGAAGGCGAAGACCTGACCGTGGTGTTGGGCGTCAATGAAGAAAAGTACGATCCCGCCAAGCATCACGTCGTGTCTAATGCCTCCTGCACCACCAACTGTCTGGCCCCGGCGGCCAAGGTTGTCCATGACAAGTACGTGATTAAGCGCGCATTCATGACCACCATCCACTCCTACACCAACGACCAGAAGGTGCTGGACATGCCGCACTCTGATCTGCGCCGCGCACGTGCCGCTGGCTTGAACATCATCCCGACGACCACCGGCGCCGCCAAGGCCATCGCGCTGGTTATCCCCGACCTCAAGGGCAAGTTCGACGGCTATTCCCTGCGCGTCCCGACCCCGACCGTCTCCGTGGTCGATTTCACCGCTGAACTGGAGAAGGAAACCACCACCGAAGAACTGCGCCAGGCCTTCCGCGATGCCGCCAAGGAAGCCCGCTTCAAGGGCATTCTGGAAGCCGTGGACGAGCCGCTGGTCAGCATGGACTTCAAGGGCAGCCCGTACAGTTCTTCCGTCGACCTGCCGTTCACCTCAGTTCTGGGCAAGGGTTCCAGCAACTTCGTCAAGGTCGTGACCTGGTACGAC
>JAGOBP010000389.1 GCA_017999195.1 Thermoflexales bacterium | reverse complement strand
GGATGATCAACAGTGTAGCGGTCAACACACTGATCGCCGCGACGATGGCGAAGACCCGTCGCTTGCGCCACAGGTGTAGCAGCCCATAAGCTGCAAAGATGCTCAACGGAATCTGCCAGCCTGCGATCAAGCGGCGGCTGATGGCAATGGGCAGGTAAGTCATGACGGGTGCCGCAAACAACCACGCCACTAGGAAAGTTCGTTCGGCGGAAGATGGCAGAGCCTTGAAGGCGCGTCGACCGAGCAAGGCCAATAGCAGTATTGGGGCAAAACCTAGCACCAGGTCAATCAGCGCGGGTGACTCGAACGGGTTTTGCTGATACCAGGCCGCAAAGCCCGGAATTAGGCGATACGCGATCAGCATGTAGACGCCATACGCCCCGGCCAGGATCGATGACATGGCAACGATTATCCCTTCACGCCAGGGAATTTTTCGATGTTGAAGCGTGATTGCGACCAAGTAAAGGGCAAACAGTCCGGCAAACACCGGCCCGTAAGCTTCGCGCGATAGCGCCGCCAAGCCGCCGATCAAATTCGCGATCAATAACCGGCGGGGCAGCCGGGCTTGATCGGCTTGGAACGAGTCCAGCGTGTAGATGATCCAACTAAGCAGCAAGGCAAAACCCAAGATCACATGCGGCGGGCCATACAAGATCGTAAACAGATAGGCATCGGGCGCGATGAGTTCATAAGCAACGTACTTTGGATCAACCACAGTGCTGAACAACAATCCCCAGCCACCGCTAAAAAGTAACAGTCCCCACGTCAGAATTTTCCAAGCGTCATTGGCAATGAATCGACTGATAAAACGCCAGAGCACGATCAACAAGAATAGCGTGCTTAACAAGCGAGCGCTGTGGTAAATGAGTGGATAGTCAAGACCCAAGACAGTCAGTTTGCCGACAACGATGTAGAACATCAACGCCAGGCCGCCCGTTTGATATTCGTCTTCGCTGGTGTAGGGCAGATGGAAGTCCCATGCGCCTTGCGCGCCTTGCCGCATCTTCGCCAGATAGGAATAGCCGTCTTGTTCGTAGAGGAAGAAGCCGCCAAAGTGATTGGCGGGCGTGGACTTGGCGTAGCCGGTGAGGTAAGGCAGATTGGCCCAAAGCAGGGCGATGACTGCGAGGCTGATTGCGGCGCGGCGTGTCATCGTCCGTTGTGCGAGTGACCCAGCAGCCAGTACGTTAGCATGTCGCCCTTGCCCTTGACGGCGATCAAGCCGCGCTCTTCCAGGCAGAAATGCGGCGACAGCAGTTCGTACGTGGCGGGCGTCACCTGGATGCGATCTGGCAGGCCGTGGGCCTCCATGCGGCTGGCCGTGTTGACGGCGTCGCCCCACAGATCGTAACTGAACTTGGCCGTGCCGATCACGCCTGCCACCACCGGGCCGCTGTCCAGCCCGATGCGAATGTGAAACGGTTCGCCGTGCGGCGTGGTCATGCCGTGAATTCGATCGAGCATGCCCAGCGCCATCGCGGCGGCGGCTTCGGCGTGATCCGGTCGGGACATGGGCAGACCGGCGGCCGCCATGTAGGCATCACCGATGGTCTTGATCTTCTCCAGACCGTGCGAGTTGGCCAGATCGTCAAAAGCCGAGAACACGTCGTTCAGCCACTCGATCAATTCATCCGGCGAGACGCGCGCCGACAAGCTGGTAAAGTCGGCGATGTCGGCAAACAGCACTGTCACGGCGGGCAACTGATCGACGATCAAGCGGCGCTCGGTTCGCAGTCGATCGGCGATCGGTTTGGGCAGGACGTTGAGCAGCAGTCGTTCCGACGTGGCGCGTTCTTGCTCGATCATGCGCACATAGGCTTGCTCATTATCGCGCAGGCGTTTGCGTTCCAGCGACGCGCCGATGCGGGCCTTAAGGATGGACGTTTCAAACGGCTTGGAGAGAAAATCTTCCGCGCCCAATTCGATACTGCGCACGGCGTTTTTCAGTTCGCCCGCGGCCGAGATGACAATGATGGGCAGGTGGCGCAGCGCTGGATCGTTTTTGACCACTTCCAGCACGCCAAAGCCGGTGACCTTGGGCATGGTCAGATCCAGCAGCACCAGATCGAACGGCTGGCTGGCGATGAGGTCCAGCGCTTCCTGGCCGTCGCGTGCTTCTGTGACGGTGTGGCCCAGAAACGACAGTTGAATCGCCAGCATGCGGCGAATATCGGTGTTGTCGTCGGCGACCAGAATTGAACCGGTCAGTTTAGAGGGCGGCATACTTTACATCGCAGAGTTAAGCGGCGGCTTGAGCAGCCAGACGCTGGTAGGTCTTGACCATTACCAGTGCGTCGTCTTCCATCAACGGGCTTTCGCACAGAATGCGGCCGCCCGCCTTGAGATCGATTAAGGCTTGGAACAGTTCTTCGTATTTGAGATCGGCTTCGGCCAAAGGCAGATGTTTCTTCTCGCCTTTGGGGCCGTACTCAATACCCGATAGGTGGATGTGCAGCGACGACAGCCCGCGCCGGCCCAGGCCGCTGGCGACGAGTTTGAGCGCCGTGGTAAATTCGGCGTAGGTGTTGAAACTGCCATCGCCGCGTCGCGCGTGCAAATGGGCAAAGTCGATGCACGGCAGCACGCCGTCGATGTCGCGCGCCAGATCGATCGTTTCTTCCAGCGTGCCCAGCATGGCGCTTTTGCCCATCGTTTCCGGGCGCAGCGTCACCTGCACGCCTTCGTCTTTCAGTTGATCGACCACTTCGGCCAGGCGTTGCCGCGCAATGGGATACACTTTGGCTGGATCATCGTTCATGTACGAGCCGGGATGAAAGATGATGTCGGTCGCGCCCGCTTTGTAACCTGCCCGAGCGGCCGCCAACAACCGATCGATCCCGCCTTGCAACAGTTCGGTCGTCTGCGCGTTAAGGTTGATGTAATACGGCGCGTGGACGCTAAGCGCCACACCCGCCTGCTGCGCCGTGGCCTTGATCGTGGCGCAGGTCTCATCGCCCACGCGCACGCTCTGCACCCAGGCCATCTCCAGCGTCAGCAAGCCCAGTTCCTTCAGGCGCAAAATGCCGCCCGGCGTGCCGCCCGGTTTCTTGGGCGTGCTCAACGGCGAGCCGACCGTACCAAAGAGAAATGCGCTTGAAGTCATTTAATCATCCACCAATCGGCGATGGCCCTTGGGGCACACGCCGTGCGAACTGTCATACCAACCGGCAAAGTCAGAATCGAAGTGCGGCGTGATGCGCCAGTGTTTTACGCAGTAGCTGCGCTGGCACTGCGGGCAGTAGAACGGCACCCACAGCGGATTGAGCGTGTGAATTTGCTGCGCATCATGGCCCAGCAAGGCTTGTTGCAAGGCGCGCAACGCCGGACCTTTCACCTGTTCGGCGCTGTGTTCCCACAGAAAACCGTCCAGCCGCAATTCACCGGCCAGGGCCTCGTCGGGCGCGATGAGTTCCAGCGTGCCCGCCACGCTCATGCACAGTTGACAGCGAAACACGGCCTTGGCCATGTGTTTTACTCGATGTTGACGATTCGGAACGTGATTTGACCGGCCGGGGCGGCGATCTGGACTTCGTCGCCGATGTGTTTGCCCAGCAGGGCCTTGCCCAGCGGGCTTTCATTGCTGATCTTGCCGTTCACCGGATTGGCCTCGGCCGCGCCCACCAGCCAAAACGACTCGTGGTCCTCAGTGCCGACCTCGGTCACGGTGATGCGCGAGCCGATGCGCACCTGGCCGCCGACTTGCTCGGTGATGATCGACACGTGGCGCAGCATGCCCTCGATGGTGCGGATGCGGCCTTCCAAAAACGCCTGCTCTTCCTTGGCCGCGATGTAGTCCGCGTTTTCCGACAGGTCACCTTGCTTAATGGCAAAGTTCAAGCGCTCAGCCAATTCGCGGCGTTTGGTGGTCTTCAGGTCGTCCAATTCTGCTTCAAGTTTGAGTTTGCCTTCCGGCGTTAAGTAGGTGGGGGTGGGTTCAAACATAGGTAACGATTATCCTCTCAGTTGCGGCCTGTTTGCCGATGGGTCAAGTATATCACGACTGGCGCGGTTTCAGCGCTGATTGATGATTGCCAACAGGTGCGGCCCCAAAATCAACAGCCCGACCAAGACGGCCCCGCTGGCGCTGAGGAGCACCGCGCCCGCCGCCGTGTCTTTGGCCACCTTCGCCAGCGGATGCTGTTCCACGCTGACCCGATCGAGCGTGGCTTCGAGCGCGGTATTCATCAGTTCGGCCGCTAGCACGATCATCATCGTCACGATCAGCACCGCCCACTCGATCGGCCCCAGCTGCACCCCCAGGCCGATCGCAATCACGGCGAGTGAGATGACGATGTGAATGCGAAAATTAGCCTGCGTGCGAAAGGCGTAACGCAGGCCGTCGAGGGCGAAACCGAAAGAGCGGAGGAGGCGGGTCATAGTCAAACTGACAAACTGACAAGATGACAGGATGACAAGATGATCGAGTGTACAAGGGAGCATCTTGTCATCTGTGCGCAGCGCGCGTCATCCCTTCATCGTGTCATTCCACCGGCCCCGTAATGGCCGATCGGATGGAAGTCAACACGGCGGCTTGCGCCTGCCACATCTGTGCCTTCTCGGCGGGCGTGTAGTGATCGTGCCCCAACAAGTGCAGCACGCCATGCACCACCAGCAATTGCAGTTCCGCCTCGACGGGGTGGCCGCCCGCTTTGGCCTGCTCTTTGGCCTTGGGATACGAAATGACGATGTCG
>JAGOBP010000388.1 GCA_017999195.1 Thermoflexales bacterium | reverse complement strand
CCTCGCGCGTGATTCCCGCGGTGGAGTATGTGCAAGCCAATCGCGTGCGCACGCTGGCGATGCGGGCGATGCGTGATCTGATGGCGGACATCGATGTGTACGTTGCGCCGTCGTTTGGCAACAGCAACTTGATGTTGACCAATCTGACCGGGCATCCGGCGGTGGTGGTGCCCAACGGCGTCGATGCGAAGGGTGGCTCGAGCAGCATCACGTTTACGGGTAAACTGTATGGTGAAGCGGCCGCTTTGTCCGTAGCGAAAGCGTATCAAGACGCGACGCGCTTCCATTTGAGGCAACCGGAGATATGATCCACGAAGGGCACGAAGTATCACGAAGAAATTCTTAGTGGATCACGCTTTGACTATGACGCAAAGACTCCTCTTACTGGTCACGCCCCAAACCTATCGCGCCCAGGCGTTTGTCGATGCGGCGCGCAGACTGAGTACGACGCGCAACCTCAACGTCGAGGTCGTGAAGGCTGTCGATGTGCCGCCTGAACTGGCCGAGCAGTGGTGCGACGCGATTGCGGTGCGCTTCGGCGATGTTGACCTCGCGGCACAAGCGATTGTCGATTACGCGCAGGGTCACCCGCTTGACGCGATCTTGTCGGTGGACGACAGCGCGAGTTTAGTCGCCGCGCAAGCGAGTGCCGCGTTGGGTTTGCCGCACAACTCGCCGGACGCTGCCGAGGCCGCCCGCAACAAATTTGTGATGCGCACGTTGTTGCGTCAGCATCGCGTGCTAGTGCCTGACTTCAGGCTATTTCACACGAATGATCTGGTTGAAGGCATCGTGCCGCAGGTGAAGTTTCCGTGCGTGGTGAAGCCGCTCGATCTGAACGGCAGCCGGGGCGTGATCCGCGCCGATGATGCCGCTCAACTTAGCGCGGCCATCAAGCGCTTGAGCAAGATGCTGCACGCGCTCGATCGATCACCCGGACCGAAGCCGTTTTTGATCGAGGACTTTATCCCCGGTTTCGAGGTTGCGCTGGAAGGGCTGCTGGATCACGGCGAATTGCATGTCTTGGCCTTGTTCGACAAGCCTGATCCATTGGATGGGCCGTTTTTTGAAGAAACGATCTACGTGACGCCCTCGCGTTTGCCAGAAGCCGTGCAACAGTCCATCGCGCAGTGCGCGGCGGACTCGGCGCGGGCCTTGGGTTTGCATGATGGCCCCATGCACGCTGAACTGCGCGTGAATGATCGCGGCCCGTGGCTGGTCGAGGTCGCCGGACGATCGATCGGTGGTTTGTGCGGGCAAACGCTGCGTTTTGCGCATAGCGCCGATGTGACGCTGGAAGAGTTGATCGTGCGGCAGGCATTGGGCTTAGGCCTGGATGCATTGGAGCGCGAAAGTCAATCGGGTGGCGTGATGATGATTCCGATTCCGGGCGAGGGTTTATTGCGCGGCGTGACGGGTATCGACGCAGCAAAAGCGGTGATCGGCATTGAGGATGTGCAGATCACCGCCCGGTTGAATTACCCTATTGTGCCGCTGCCCGAAGGCGAAAGTTACCTGGGCTTTATCTTTGCGCGTGGCGACACGCCTGCACAAGTGGAAACGGCCTTGCGCGAAGCGCATTCACAACTGCGCTTCAGAATCGACCCGGTCATTCCCTTGTTGCAATGACAAATGAAAAATGACTAATGACAAACCGTTCTCCATTTGTCATTAGTCATTGTTAATTGTTCATTTCCTCTGCTGTCCGCCCTTGGTGTTTTGCGTGGGTGGCGTCCAACCTTCCGGCATCTTGGCGTCTTCGCCGAAAAAGAAGTCTTCCATCTCCGTCATCAAAAACGTCTGCGCCTGCGGATCGGCGAGATTCAGATTGTAGTGATTGACCAGCAGCACTTGCTGATCTTTCCACAACTGCCACGCTTCTTTGGAGACATTATCAAAGATGCGCTGGCCCAATTCGCCGCCAAAGGGCGGCCGATCGAGCGCGGCGGCTTCGCGGCCTAACTTCACACACTTCACCATCCACATCGTCTTCTCATACCGGGCCATGATCACTCTCTTTGCCTGCAAGGTGATTTAGACTATAGTCACTTTTGCGGGCATGTCAAGGCACACGCGCGTGTCAGGCGGGCAATCGCCCGCTAGCCGTCACGGTTGTCAAGCCTTCCAGCCACGTTTGATGGCCACGCTCCAGCATCCCTGTCAAGTACCAGCGCAAGAAAAAGGGCACGACGCCAACTTGATTTTCTTCGGTAATCACCCGGCATTCATCGCCTTGCGGCACGATGATCCACGCATGATACGCGCGGATGCCGAAGGCAGTCGCGTCCCACTCCAGATGAAATGGCCGCTCATAGCGGCGGACTGTGCTGTGCACGGGGGCGCCGAACGTCGTCCACGAAAAAGCCGTGCCCAATGCAAGCATCGAGTCGGTGGCGACATCGAACTTGAAGCCGCCGCAGTTGGCATACCATGTCGGCCACAGTGCGCCGCGACACAACCACGCAAAACAGACTTCGGCCGGGGCCGGAATGATCATCTCGTTGTGCGCGTGAACATAGGCGTGGCCGGTCTTTAGATCGCTCGGCCAGGCAATATCAAGAGGGTTCATGACTTGGAATCCAGTTGTTTCAACACGCGCCGCGCATCCAGGCGGCCCAATTCGAGCAGCTGGCGCGATCGAGTGGTTTGAAAATCGCCGAAGAGGCCATCCAGCCGTTCTTGCGGCAAAATGGGGATGATCTCCACCGGGGCGCGTTCGATCGGAAACGCGGCCGTTTGATAAATCCGATCGACTTCTGCCAATAACTCTGCTCGAAGGGCAACATTCTCAATCAGTTCACCAATCGATTGATCCACCGCCGCCCGATCGGCCCGCCACGCCCGCGCGAGAGCGCTCACGTCATTGGCGTGTTCGATACTGGTCGGCGTCTCACTGAATTGATTCCATTCGAGCGCCGTCATCAAAATCTTCAGCGCATGGCCCGCCATATCCGTCAACGGCGCTTGCGGCGCATGGCCCACCAAGAACACACGCTCGACGCCGGTGTTCAAGATCAACTCTTCCAGCGGGCTGCCGTTCAGCGTGGCCGCATCGACCCATGGTGTGCCGTCATGATCGAGCGCGGGAAACAGCACAGGCACAGCCATCGCCAGATGCACCGCCGTTTCCAGCGGCAATGTTTCGCCGGGATAATCCCAGACAACTTCTTGCCCGGTAGTCAGGCGCACCGCATTCAAGCGCCAGCGCACGCCGGGGCGTAAACGCTTTTCCACGATGTGCCCGTCGATGGCGGTGCGATGCACGGGATGATTGTCCATCAAGCTGGGCGACCAGAGCAGTGCGCCTGTGAGTGTCGCGCGCCAGTTGACCTCTGCCCAGTCCTTGTTTTCAAGCCTTTCCCAGATGTCGGCCAATTCGTCGATGGCGTTCATCGCAGCGTAACCGGCGGGCAGGGCCGCGCCCGAACACGACGCGATGACATCGAAGGTGAGGCCGCCGTCATTCATCAACGCTTGAACCGCGCCCGTGACATACGGACTCAGCGACACGGGCGCAGGCAAAAACAAGCCGATTTTCATGCCAGCGCCTGCGCGTCGTGATAACCCAACTGCTGGGCGGCCTGGATTTCATCATGACGAAAACGCCACGTCGAAGCAGCGATCAAGCGCGAGGGCGTCAGGGCATGCACGTTCGGGGCGCGTGATTTAATCGGGAAGGCGGATTGATCGAACACGCGCGTGAGACGTTGGCGCACTCGTTCATGTAAAACCGGATCTGAGATTTGACCCGCCACCCGATCGGGCAGCTGCGCCCTAACGTGCTGATGCGCCGCAGCGGCTGCGCTGATCTGTCGTGCCTCGCTGAGTCCTTGCCACACATCGTGCGCCTGATTCAACTGCAAGCCGCGCGCGGCCACCGCCCGCCAATGTGCATAGCGTTGACGCGGAGCCTGAGCAGTTACGGATTCTGTCGCTGATGTGGCGATGGCCCACACATCATCAACTTCGCCGCCACGCACGATCGAGCGCAGTATGAAACTGTTAACGTACGACGCATCCGTCCATTGTTGATGATGCACGCGCAGCGGCGCGGCTAGACCGGGTGGGCCAAAGGCCGCGCCCAGTATCTCGATTAAGGGCAGGGGACTGCCGGGAAAGGTGACCAACTCTTCGCGACCTGTTTGTAGATTTAGACACGTAAACTTCAGTTGTGTTCCGGCCTTGGCTAATTTGCTTTCGTTGACGTGGGCGGCCAGGAAGCGCTTCAGTGGCGCGGTGGTGAACGTGCCTTCACGCAGGGGCGAATGCCAGTTGACGGCGAGTAATTTTCGCCAGCCAATATGTTGCCAGAAAGATTGTAGCGCGTTGAATTCACCGCAGGCGATGAAGGCCGCATTGATCGCGCCGAGGCCGCTGCCCGCGCACACGTCAAAGTGCAAGTGACGCTCTTGCAACAAGTGCCGCAGCGCGCCGATCTGATAGGCCGCAGTGCCTAGACCGGAACTTAACACCAGTGCCCGCGTCACGCCAGAAACTCCGCAATTTTGCTGGCCGCGATGCGAATCGCCAATGACGGCAGAAAGATGTGACCCGCGCCCGGAATCACATCGATGCGGGACGTGGGCTGTGCCGCGAAGATGGAACGGAGCCGATCGATTTCGCGCGCGGCATTGGGCACGAAGCGATCGCTCTCGCCCATCAAGATCAATAGGGGCTGCTGGATACGGGCTAAATCAAT
>JAGOBP010000387.1 GCA_017999195.1 Thermoflexales bacterium | reverse complement strand
GTGATGTGTCCGCCTACATTCCGACGAACGTCATTTCCATCACCGATGGGCAGATCTACCTTGAAAGCGACCTCTTTAACGCCGGTATCCGCCCCGCGATGAACGTCGGTATTTCGGTGTCGCGCGTGGGTGGTGACGCTCAAACGAAGGCGATGAAGCAAGTGGCCGGTCGCTTGAAGGGCGACATGGCGCAGTATCGCGACCTGGCCGCCTTCGCGGCCTTCGGGTCCGACCTTGACGCGACGACGCGCCGCCAACTGGAACGCGGGCAGCGCCTGACCGAAATCCTGAAGCAGCCGCAGTATGCGCCGGTGCCGTTGGCGAACCAAGTCGCGGTGATCTTCGCGGCGACCAACGGCTACGCCGACGCCATCCCGGTGGGACGCATGAAGGATTGGGAAGCCGCGCTGACCAAGTTCATGAACACGCAATATCCGGCCATCCTCGACACGATCAGCGCCGACAAGCGCATCAGCGACGAGACGATGCCGAAGTTGAAAGCGGCGTGCGAAGAATTCAAGAAGGCGTGGAGTTAGTGGTTTAGTGCAATAGTGAGTTAGTGCGATAGTTGTGAGAATCAGTCACTATCGCACTACTGAACTATCGGACTATCGAACTATCGCACTAAGGAACTAATATGCCTACCGTACGAGAAATCGAACGCCGAATCCGCAGCGTCAAAAATATCGGGCAAGTCACGCGCGCGCTCGAAGCCGTGTCGGCCTCCAAGGTGCGCAAGGCGCAGACCGCCGTGACCAATACGCGCCCTTACGCGCACGAAGCGTGGCGCGTGTTGACGGATCTATCGAAGCAGGCGGGCGCAGGCGCGAACTTGCATCCGTTGTTGACCGAGCGCCCCGTCAAAGCGATCGATCTGATCGTCATCAGCAGCGATCGGGGTTTGTGCGGCGCGTTCAACTACAATGTCATCCGTGTTGCGCTGGAATTTGTGCGCAAGCAAAAAGTGCCCGTCAACATCATCAGCGTCGGGCGCAAGGGGCGTGAATTGCTGTTCCGATCGGGACAAAAGATCGTCGCCGAGTTCAGCAATCTGCCCGCCACGCCGTCGATTCTGGATGTCAGCCCGATCGGCCGGACTACCGTCGAAGATTTTCTCGTCGGTCGCGCCGATGCGGTCTTCATCGCGTATACGGACTTCGTGAATACGCTCAGCCAGAAGGCGCGGGTTCGCCCACTGCTGCCGTTAGCAATGGGCGCGCAAGAAGATCAGATTGCGCATAACGCCATCGGCGTAGTCGAAGCAACGCGTCAAGCGCGCTTTGAATATCTGTACGAACCCAGCATCAAGACGATTCTGGATACGCTGGTGCCGCGCTTCACGGAGTTGCAAGTGTATCAGGCGATTCTGGAATCGATTGCCAGCGAGCACAGCGCCCGTATGGTGGCGATGCGCAACGCCACCGACAACGCCAAGGTCCTGGTCGATACGCTGACGCTGATCCGCAACAAGGCCCGCCAAACGGCGATCACGAGCGAACTGCTCGACATCGCGGGCGGCGCGGAAGCGTTGAAGCAGAGCCGTTAATCACAAGACTTTGATCCACGAATCTTCACGAATCAACTCGAATTAAAGGCTTTTAGTGAAGATTCGTGTGAATTAGTGGATCACTCACCACTCGTCACATCGCGGAGGATGTCAATGCCACAGGAAGGTAAAGTCGTACAGGTGCTGGGCGGCGTCGTTGACGTCGAGTTTCCGGCGGAGCATATTCCCAACATTTACGATGCGCTCGAAATCGAGCGGCCCGGCGAACTGCCGCTGGTGCTGGAAGTGCAGCAGCAGCTTGGCAATCAGCGCGTGCGCTGCATCGCGATGGATGCGACCGACGGCCTGAGCCGCTTCGTGTCCGTGCATAACACGGGCGCGCCCATCAGCGTGCCGGTCGGCCCGCAAACCCTGGGCCGCATCTTCAATGCGCTGGGGCACACCGTCGATAACAAGGCCGAAGTCACGACCAGCCTCAAATCGCCGATTCACCGTCTGGCGCCCACCTTCGATGAACAGGCCACTCGCAGCGAAGTGTTCGAGACCGGCATCAAGGTCATCGACTTGATCGCGCCGTTCACTAAAGGCGGCAAGACGGGCGTGTTCGGCGGGGCAGGCGTGGGCAAGACCGTCATCATCACCGAACTCATCCGCTCGATCGCGGCGGAGCACGGCGGCTACTCGGTGTTTGCCGGTGTAGGCGAGCGCACCCGCGAAGGCACGGCGTTGTACGGCGAAATGACCGATGCGGGCGTCATGGACAAGACCGTCATGGTCTTCGGGCAGATGAACGAACCATCGGGTGTGCGCTTGCGCGTGGCCTTGTCCGGCCTGACCATGGCCGAATACTTCCGCGATGAGGGCCGCGACGTGTTGTTGTTCATCGACAACATCTTCCGATTCTCGATGAGCGGCTCCGAAGTATCCGCCCTGCTTGGCCGCTTGCCCAGCGCGGTGGGTTATCAGCCCACGCTGTCCAACGAAATGGGCGAGTTGCAAGAGCGCATCACGTCCACCAAGAAAGGCTCGATCACGTCGATGCAGGCCGTGTATGTGCCCGCCGACGACTATTCCGATCCGGCCCCGGTGGCGACCTTCGCCCACCTCGACGCCACGATTGCACTCGATCGCGCGATCGCGGCCCGCGCGTTGTTCCCGGCGGTTGATCCGCTGGCCTCGACCTCGCGCATCCTTGACCCGAACATCGTGGGCGAGGAGCACTATGCGGTGGCCCGCGAAGTCCAGCGCGTGTTGCAGCGCTATAAGGACTTGCAGGACATCATCGCCATTTTGGGCGTGGAAGAACTATCGGAAGACGACAAGCTGCTGGTGGGCCGCGCCCGCAAGATCGAGCGCTTCCTATCGCAGCCGTTCTTCACGGCGGCGCAGTTCACCGGTCGCGAAGGCCGTTACGTGCCGCTGCGTGAGACCGTGCGCGGCTTCCGCGAAATTCTGGACGGCAAGCACGATGATCTACCCGAGCAAGCCTTCTATATGGTCGGCTCGATCGACGAAGTGGTTGAAATCGGCGAGAAGATGAAACGCGAGGGCTAAATGGCAACCTTGCACCTTGAGATTGTGACTCAAGAACGGCGCTTGTTTTCCGACAACGTGGATATGGTCGTCGCGCCCGGCAGCGAAGGCGAATTGGGCATCCTGCCGCATCACGCGCCGCTGCTAACCACGTTGAAGGAAGGCGAACTGCGCGTGAAGAAGGGCGGCAACGAAGAGTACTTCACTATCGGCGGCGGCTTCATGGAAGTGCAGCCCGATCACGTGATTGTGCTGGCCGATGTGGCGGAGCAAGCGAACGAGATCGACATCGCGCGCGCGGAAGAAGCCCGTCGCCGCGCCGAGCAGATGTTGAAGGACCGGCCCGCCGGGACCGACCTCCAACAGGCGATTACGGCTCTACGCCGCGCGCAGATTCGCGTGACGGTGGCGCAGAAGCGCGGCACCCGCCAACGCCCGGAGATTCGATCGGGCCGCGACGAATAACTTCAGGCGCAAACGTGCGCCAACGGTTCTACCCTAAGCCGGAGTCTGGTCTTTAGGCGGTTTGTTGTATAATACCGCGTGAAGTTCGACTCCGGTTTTAATTGCCGGTCGGGCGAGTTATTTCCTCAAGGATTCTTTCATGATTTTTGGTCGCAAAGAAATCGGCATCGATCTGGGCACGGTCAATGTCCTCGTGTACGTGCGAGGGCAAGGCATTGTGCTGCAAGAACCGTCGGTGGTGGCGCTCTCGGTCGATGAAAACAAAATCGTCGCTGTGGGCGAAGAGGCTAAGGCCATGCTGGGCCGCACGCCCGACGCCATCGAAGTGGTGCGCCCCATGCGCGACGGCGTCATCGCCGACTATCAAATTACCGAAGAAATGCTAAAGTACTTCATCGGCAAGGTCGTGGGTAAGGTGCGTTTCTTCAAGCCCAAGATCATGATCAGCGTGCCGTTTGGTGTGACAAGCGTGGAAAGCCGCGCCGTGCATGAAGCGGCCGTAGCCGCAGGCGGCGCGACGCGCGATGTACATTTGATTCCCGAACCAGTGGCCGCGGCCATCGGCGCGGGCATGCCCGTCAACACCCCCACCGGCAATATGGTGGTCGATCTGGGCGGTGGCACGACCGAAGCCGCCGTCGTCTCGATGAATGGCATCGTCGTCGCCAACTCCATCCGCACGGGTGGTGTGCGCATGGATGAAACCATCGTGGCCTACATCCGCAAGAAATATAACCTGGCGATTGGCGAGCCGACCGCCGAAGAGATCAAGTTCCGATTGGGTGCGGCCCTGCCCCTGGAAGAAGAACTGGAAATGGAGATTCAAGGCCGCGATCAGGTAGCGGGTCTGCCGCGCACGATTATCATTCGATCGTCAGAGATCACCGAAGCACTGCAAGAGCCGCTGGCCGCCATCGTGGGCGTGGCAAAGAGTGTGCTGGAGAAAACGCCGCCCGAATTGGCCTCGGACATCATCGATCGCGGGATGGCGCTGGTGGGCGGGGGCGCGCAGCTGCGCCGCTTGGATCAGCTGCTGACCAAAGAGACGGGCGTGGCCGCGTACGTGGCCGAGGCCCCGATGGCGTGTGTGGCCTTGGGCGCGGGTCGCGCTTTGGAGAGTTATCCAATCTTACGGCGCAGCATCAGCGGGTTATGACCTGTCCTTAAAAACCGAGCGCCCTCACTGAGGACGCTCGGTT
>JAGOBP010000386.1 GCA_017999195.1 Thermoflexales bacterium | reverse complement strand
GCGCCAGCCCGATCTGCCCAACCTGTTGCTCGACGAAGGCTTCAAGGCCGAGGTGGCCAATCGGCAGACGGCGTTGCGCTATGTCGTGACGACAGCGACGCAGTTGGGTATTCCGTGCCTCGCCTTGGCAAGCGCGCTCAGTTATTTCGACGCGTATCGCACGGATCGCCTGCCCGCGAATCTGACGCAGGCCCAACGCGACTACTTCGGCGCGCACACTTTCCGCCGCACCGATAAAGAAGGCGTCTTCCACGCTGACTGGTACTAACAATCGATCCACGAAGAACACGAAGATCACTAAGTTTTCTTGGTGAACTTCGTGGCCTTCGTGGATCAAACAGGATTTCACTATGAACCCCGATCGTTTCTTCGATCCCGATCCGACGCAACGTGCCATCGCGCGCGACTTGTATGCCGAGGTCAGTGCGCAGCCGTTGATCTGTCCGCACGGCCATGTCGATCCGCGCTTATTTTCAGAGCCTGACTATTCATTCGGCTCACCGGTTGACCTGTTGATCATTCCCGATCACTACGTCTTTCGACTGCTCTATTCGCGCGGCCTATCGCTCGAAGCGTTGGGCGTGCCGCGTCGCGATGGCGGCCCGGTCGAAACCGATCACCGCAAAATCTGGCAGACTTTTGCCGATCATTTCTATCTCTTTCGTGGCACACCCACCGGTGTGTGGTTCGACGACGAACTCGCCAACATCTTCGGCGTCGAAGAGAAATTGAACAGCGCATCCGCGCAGCGCATCTACGATCAGATCGCGGCAAAACTGGCCACACCGGAGTTCAAGCCGCGCGCGATGTTCGAGCGTTTCAACATCGCAGTATTATGCACCACCGACGCCGCAACTGATCCGTTGACACAGCATCAAGCGATCAAAGCCTCTGGTTGGCGCGGGCAAATTCGGCCCACGTTCCGGCCCGATGGCGTGGTCAACCTCGACGCGCCCGGCTGGCGCAGCAACATCGATGCGTTGAGCGCAGTCAGTGGCATTGAAGTGAGCAACTATGCGTCATTCATTCGCGCGCTCGAAAATCGCCGCACCTATTTCAAATCAATGGGAGCCACGGCCACCGATCACGCCGCGCTGACACCCTTCACGCACGAACTCGCGCCGCACGAAGCCGAAGTGATCTTTCAACGCGCCTTGCGCGGCGGGGCCAGTGCCGAAGACATCGCGCGCTTCACCGGCCACATGCTCATGGAGATGGCGCGCATGAGCATCGACGACGGTTTGACCATGCAGCTGCATCCCGGTTCACTGCGCAATCACAACGACGTGATCTTCGCGCGCTTCGGGTTGGACAAGGGGGCCGATATTCCGATCGGGACGGAGTACACTCGCAACTTGCGGCCCTTGGTCAACAAATACGGCAACGATCCGCGCCTGACGTTAATCCTCTTCACACTCGATGAAGCCGCGTACTCGCGCGAACTCGCGCCGCTGGCGGGGCATTATCCCGCACTGCGGCTCGGCCCACCATGGTGGTTCTTCGACAGCCTCAACGGCATGGCGCGCTACTTCGATCTGGTCATGGAAACGGCGGGCCTGTACAACACCTGCGGCTTCAACGATGACACGCGCGCCTTCCCGTCGATTCCGGCGCGGCATGACGTGTGGCGACGCGCAGGCGCGAACTGGCTGGCAGGCCTTGTTTCAAGGCATTTCATCGACCTGAACGACGCGCGCGAGATGATGCAGTCATTGGCAACGGGCCTGGTGAAAGATGCCTACAAACTTTAGCACCACACTGCACAGCCAATTTGGATCTGATCTGTATGTCGATTCGTTGATCGAAGGCAACAACGCGACCTTAGGATTAGTCCGTATCAAAGGACAAAAACGCTTCGTCCTGCTAAGCTCGATCGGTCATGCGTGGCTCGATCGGTTTACGGGCGAAACGCAAGCCTTTGATGATGCGCACACTTTGAAACTAAGTGCGCTCGATGTTGACAACGCACGCGCCTTACGAATCGTCGTACCGAATCTCAATCCCGTGCCGTTGGGACTGGATACTTCAGCGGGCTGTGGTGATCGCATGGGCCTGGCGACGCCGGGTCACATCCGCGCCTTCAACACCGTGAAACAACACTCGGGTGCGCAGCCGGTCGCCGCGATCTTCATGCAGCAATCGATCCGCGAGATGACGCGCACCAATCGCACGCCTACCGATGTGATGCGCGATGCGACGTGGGGCGCGTTCGAGGGCGGCTGGCGCGATCGATTGGGTGCGGATGCCGATCACTTGAAGACGCCCGCCGACATCGACGCCTGCGCCGTCGAAGGCTTTAGCTTCTACACGATCGATCCCGGCGCGCACGTCGACAGCGAAGCAGACACGGCTGCGATTGACACCATAAAACGCAAAGTGGCCGCGCTGCGTTGGAGCGAACTGGAATCAACGCCGGACGAAACGATCAAGCGTTACGCTGATCGCAGTTTTGACCTGGAAAATCAGCCTATTTTGATGAGTGAAGAGGCTGCGTGGCGTGCCGCCGCAAAATATGGCAACGCCATTGCGCACGTCACATTGATGTATCGACATCTTCTCTCAAAGAACATTCCCTTTGAACTGGAAGTCTCCGTCGATGAAACCGAAACGCCGACCTCGCACGCCGAGCATATCTTCATCGTAAGCGAGCTCAAGCGCTTGGGCGTGCAGTGGGTCAGCCTCGCGCCGAGGTATGTGGGCCGCTTTGAAAAAGGCGTGGATTACATCGGCGATTTGAAGGCGTTGGAAGTTGATCTGGCCGGACATGCGGCGATTGCGCGCGCGTTTGGCCCATATAAGTTAAGCCTGCATTCCGGCTCGGATAAATTCAGCGTGTATCCGTTGATCGTGAAGGCGGCGCACGGCCTGGTGCACTTGAAGACCGCAGGCACCAGTTATCTGGAAGCACTGCGCGCCATCGCGCGCGTGAACGCGCTGTTGTTCCGCGAATTGTTAGCGTTGGCGATTGAGCGCTATCCCATCGATTGCGCGTCGTACCATGTGTCGGCCGATGTCGCCAAGGTCGCTCGTCCCGAGATGTTTCAAGATGCAGAATTGCCTGGAATTCTCGATCAATTCGACACCCGCGAGGCGTTGCACGTCACGTTCGGTTCGGCGTTGGCGCAGCATGGCGACGACATTCGCGGCACGTTGATCGCACACGAGGCTGAGCATTACGCGGCGCTGGAAGCACATTTCATCCGACATCTGGTGCCATTTGCACAACGCTAAACTCACCGCGGAGAACACCTAAGTAAACCTTATTTTCTCTGTGTTCTCCGTGCTCTCCGTGGTTCAAAGGATTTCATTATGAATCTTCAAGAGTTGACAGCTTCGTACAACTTCAAAGATCGCACGATCATCGTGACGGGCGGCGCAGGTGTGCTGGGCAGCGAGATGGCCTGCGCGCTGGTGGGCTGCGGCGCGAACGTGGTCATTCTCGATCGAGACACGGCGTTGGCCGAACGCGTGATCCATCGCTTCGAGCCAACCGCGACCGGTCGCGCCATCGTCGTATATGGCGATGTCCTCAAGCGCGAGTCATTGGAAAAGGCGCGCGAGGTGATCATGGCCGAGTTCGGTCACATCGACGGCTTGATCAACGGTGCAGGCGGCAACAAACCGGAAGCGACCACCACCCCCGATCGATCGTTCTTTGATCTGCCGGAAGAGGCATTGCGTTTCGTGTTTGATCTAAACTTGATGGGCACGATTTTGCCCAGCCAAGTCTTCGGCGCGGAAATGGCGAAGTGTGGCGATGGCGTGATCTTGAATGTGTCCTCGATGAATGCGTTCCGGCCGTTGACGCGCATCGCGGCTTATTCGGCGGCGAAGGCGGGTGTGAGCAACTTCACGCAGTGGCTGGCCGTGCATCTGGCGCAGAACTATTCGTCCAAAATCCGCGTCAATGCTATTGCGCCCGGTTTCTTCCTGACCGAGCAGAATCGCTTCTTGTTGACGGACAAAGAGACGGGCGCGCTGACACCGCGCGGTCAATCGATTTTGTCGCACACGCCGATGGCGCGTTTCGGCATACCGGAAGATTTGCTGGGCGCGGTGCTGTGGCTGTTGTCACCTGCGTCGGCCTTTGTAACGGGCGTGGTCATTCCCATTGATGGTGGCTTCTCCGCGTTCAGCGGTGTATAAATCAACCGCAAAGGCGCAAAGACGCGAAGAAATCTTGGCGCACTTAGCGTCTTCGCGGTTTGATTCGATGTGACAGTTGGAGAATACTCCCATGTTGAACGATGCTGAAATCGAAACGATTGTCGCCGAGGGCCTGGGTAGTCTGAACTTGAACGACAAGCGCGTGCTGGCGATCATTCCCGATGCCACGCGCACGATGCCGTTACCCTTATTTTTTAGGTTGATCGCGAAACATCTACAACCGCGCGTGACGGCGTTGGACTTTCTGGTTGCGCTAGGCACACATCCCGCGATGAGCGATGAGGCGTTGTTGCGATTAGTGGGGTTGACGGCGAAAGAAAAAGCCGCGCACTACCCCAACATCCGATTGATCAATCACGCCTGGCAGGACCCCGCTGTGCTCGTCACGATTGGCACGATTCCGGCGAGCGAGGTCGAGCAGATCAGCAACGGCCTGCTCAGTCAAGATGTGCCGGTGCGCCTGAATAAACTCATCCTGGATTACGATGAGTTGTTGATCTGCGGCCCGGTGTTTCCGCATGAAGTGGTCGGTTTCAGC
>JAGOBP010000385.1 GCA_017999195.1 Thermoflexales bacterium | reverse complement strand
GTCATATAACATCCCGGCCGTGCGCGCCATGGAAATGGCCGGTGTCGGTAACGTCATTCGCACCGTCCACAAGCTGGGCATCACCACGCTCGATCAAGGTCTGGGCTATTACGGCCTGGCCCTCACACTGGGCGGCGGCGAAGTAAAAATGCTGGATATGGTGTATGCCTTCAGCGTCTTCGCCAATGATGGCAATATGGCCGGCTCACCCATTCCCGAAGAAACGCAACGGCCCGGCTATCGCACACTTGATCCCGTGCCGGTACTGCGCGTCGAAAACAGCAAGGGCGAGGTGCTGTGGAAATACGATGTCGCCACCACCGTACCGATCGTGGACCCGCGGCTCGCCTACCTGATCACCAATTTCTTGTCCGATAATGCCGCGCGCTGGGCGGCCTTCGGTTCGCCGAACGTGCTGGAACTCGATCGACCGGCCGCCGTCAAAACGGGCACGACCAACGACTACAAAGACAACTGGACAGTGGGCTATACGCCGCAGGTCGCCATCGGCGTGTGGATTGGCAATACCGACAACAGTCCCATGAAGAAAGTGTCGGGCATTTCCGGCGCGGCCCCGGTGTGGAATGAATTGATGACGTATTACTTGAAGGACAAAGACGTTGAGCCGTTCGTGCGACCGCCTGACCTGGTCGAAGCGACCGTCTGTGCCACGACGGGTTTACTGCCGACCAAGTATTGTCCCACGACCAAAGAGTTGTTCATTCCCGGCACCGAGCCGACCTCGTATGACACGCTGTCGCAGGCGTTCTTGATCGATCGCGAAACCGGCCAACTGGCCACGGCGTTCACGCCGCCCGACAAGGTGGAAGAAAAAGTCTTCGAGATCTATCCGCCGGAAGCCTCCGACTATGTGCGCGAAAACGAGATTCCGCAGCCGCCGTCGAACTACGACACGGTTTACGGGCCGCCGCCCAATGCCTTCGGTGATGTGGCCATCATCAGCCCCAACGCCTATTCGTACATTCGCGGCACCACCGTCATCACCGGCAACGCCAAGGGCGGCGAATACAATCACTATCGCTTGGACTTTGGCAAGGGGCTCAACCCAACGGAATGGCAGCAAATCGGGCCAGATCACGGCGAACAAATCGAAGGCGGGCCGCTGGAATATTGGGATGTGTCCAATCAAGACGGGCTGTTTAGCCTGCGCTTGACGGTCTTCCGCAACAACGGCGAAACGCCCACCGCCATCGTGCCCGTCACCGTCGACAACATCACGCCGACGATCAAACTGATCTATCCCAACAACGGCGACGCGTACACCTATCCCACCGATGAGTGGGTGAACATTCAACTTGATGTCAATGACAACGTGGCGATTGGCCGCGTGGAAATCTTTGTCGATGACAAGCCTGAGCCGTGGTCGGTGCGAAATGCGCCGCCCTTTGGCGACAAGTGGCTGTTGGATTCCGGCGAGAAGTTAGGCGGGCACACCTTCTTCGCCCGCGTGTATGACAAGGCCGGCAACATGGCCGAGAGCAATAAGGTCCGCGTGAGCATCGGAGCCAAGAAGCCGTGAACAACCGTAAATTGGTCAATTCGTAAATTGGGATGCCCCGTTCTTGCTTGGAGAACGGGGCATTCTTTCAAGCACAGGAGATCACCATGAAGATTCTGGTCACCAATGACGACGGCTATGCCGCGCCCGGCTTATTGATCTTGAAACAAGCCCTGGAAAAAGTGGGCGAAGTGGTCGTGGTCGCGCCCGATCAAAACTGGAGCGCGGGCGGCCACGTAAAAACGCTGCACAAGCCCTTGCGCCTGAGCAAAGTGCAACTGGCCGACGGCAGCGACGCTTACGCCAGCAGCGGCGCACCCAGCGATTGCGTGGCGCTGGCCTTGCTTGGCGCCATCGACTTCAAGCCGGACCTCATCGTATCCGGCATCAATCCCTTCCCCAACCTCAGCCACGATGTCACGTATTCCGGCACCGTCACCGCGGCGATGGAAGGCACACTCAGCGGCATCCCGTCGATAGCGATCTCGGTGGAAGATGCAGCCGCTTATCAACCAGCCGCCGCCTTTGCGGCCAAACTGGCCCCGATCGTCTTTCAGCGCGAACTGGCGCGCGATGTGTTGCTTAACGTCAACGTCCCGATCGGCGCGATCAAAGGCGTACAAATCACCCGCATGGGCGAACGGGTCTATAACGACGAACTGGTCGCCCGCCTCGATCCGCGCGGACGCCCCTATTACTGGATCGGCGGATCGGCCCCCACCGGCATCCCCGACGATGGCACAGATGTGGGTGCACTCAGTCACGGCTACATTTCCATCACCCCCATCCAGTTGGACATGACGGCCTATCGGGTTCAAGAAACGCTCAAAACGTGGGATTTACGCGCTTAAATCTCAGCGCCGAATTTTGTGGTTGACTTTGAAATCGCAGTCAAGTATATTCTTTCGTAATTACGACAACACCGTGACATCATCTCTCTGGGAGGAGACGCTATGATCATTCCGAGCATGTTGTTGAAGAAGTTGTACACGCTGGGCAGTTTGAAAAACGCCGAAGCGGGTGTGCAGTTTTCGATTAAGAACCGGTTGAGCGACGCCGAGTTGGTTGGGTTACGCGCCATTCACCTCAACGGCACGCCGGTCGCGCTGGACCACGTCACGCTGATTTTGAGCGACGGCCAAGCGCTCTCGCCCTATCAAGTCTCTGCCAGTAATCCGCTGTCGTTTCCGCTGCGCGCCGTTGTCACCATTCAGACGCCGCTGGCCGCACTGCCGCAAGGTAAGCACGAAATCGAACTGACCTTTGAAACCAGACCTTTCGGCAGGCTGCAACTCAAAGTCGAAGACGCCATCTCCGACAAAGAGCCGGATCAACTTAAGATTCCGCGCGATGCCAACGATGACTACAGCGAAGCCATCATCAAACAACGACAAGCGCTGGTAGAACAATTTTCCGGCGCAAAGCCCACGCACGTCTGGCAATACTCGATCGATCCGCATTCAACCAAAGGCAACATCGAAAACTTCATCGGCGTGGCGCAAGTCCCGATTGGTTTAGCTGGCCCGTTGCGCATCAACGGCGAGCACGCGCAGGGCGACTTCTTGGTGCCGCTGGCCACGACCGAAGGCACACTGGTGGCGTCCTACAATCGCGGCATGAAGATCATGAACCTCAGCGGCGGCGTGAAAGTCACCGTCGTGGCCGACGCCATGCAGCGCGCGCCCGTCTTTGTCTTTGCCGACGCGCGCGCTGCGCGCGATTTTGCCAAATGGCTGAAAGATAACTTCGAGCAAATCAAAGAAGAGGCCGAATCCTCGTCGAGTGTGGCCAAACTGATCGACCTCGATCCGTACCTGTCCAACAAGTTTGTCTTCATTCGTTTCAACTACACCACGGGCGATGCCGCCGGGCAGAATATGGTCGGTCGGGCCACGTTTGCCGCGTGCAGTTGGATCATCGACCACTACGAAGGCATCACCAACTTCTATCTCGAATCGAACTTTGCCACCGACAAGAAAGCGTCGCAGATCAACATCATGCGTACGCGCGGCAAGCGCGTCACCGCCGAAGCGACCATCCCGCGCGACGTGCTGATTCAGAACATGCGCGTGGAACCAGAGAAGTTGTTTTATCACTACGGCGTGGCGTCGATTGGCGGCTTCCTATCGGGCGTGAACAACAACGGCTTGCATTCGGCCAACGGCATCACGGCGATGTTCATTGCCACCGGGCAGGATGTGGCCAACGTCGCAGAATCGTCGGCGGGCATCCTGTACGCCGAACTCACGCCAAAAGGTGACTTCTATTTGTCGCTGACGATTCCGTCACTGATTGTGGCCACGCATGGCGGCGGTGTGGGCCTGCCCACACAACGCGAGTGCCTGGATATGTTGGGCTGCGTGGGGCGCGGTAAGGTCCATCGGTTTGCAGAGATCGTAGCGGCCGTGGCATTGGCCGGAGAGATTTCACTCGCATCGGCCATCTCGTCATCCGACTGGGTATCGAGTCACGAAAAGTACGGTCGCAACCGCTAGACCCTGGTCCGGGGCGCTTGTCGCAACCTTTGAACCGTGGTATTCTTGCGCCCGCTGTAACACGAAAGACCCCGCTCGTGGATAGGCGGGGTCTTCGATTATCTAACAAGGGTCAGGCTATGAATCTAGAACAAATCGTTCAAACCTTTGGCTATCTGGGCCTCATCGCCATCATCTTCGCAGAGTCGGGGCTGTTCTTTGGCTTCTTTCTGCCCGGCGATAGTTTGCTGTTGACGGCGGGCCTGCTGGCGTGGCGCGTCGATCCAGCGACGGGGCATCCGTTTTTGAGTCTGCCGATTCTGCTCATCACGTTGCCCATCGCAGCGATTCTGGGCGACAATGTGGGTTACTGGTTCGGCAAAAAGACGGGGCCGCACATCTTCAACCGGGAAAATTCACGTCTGTTTAAGCGCAAGAATTTGTTGGCGGCCAAAGCCTTTTACGACAAGCACGGCGCCAAGACGATTGTGCTGGCGCGCTTTGTGCCCTTCATCCGCACCTTCGCGCCCATCGTAGCGGGCGCGGTTGAGATGGAGTATCGCACCTTCTTTACGTGGAATGTTCTGGGCGGGCTACTGTGGGCGGTCGGCGTGACGCTGGTTGGCTTCGGCATCGGCACGGTCTTTGGCGCGACCGTAGACCCCGAAACGTTGGACAAATATTTCCTGCTGTTGATCATCGCGGTGATCTTCATCTCGGCG
>JAGOBP010000018.1 GCA_017999195.1 Thermoflexales bacterium | reverse complement strand
TAACCCGTTTGGGTGTTCCCGTGACTGAACGTTTTCGGTTATAATTACCCGCGTTTGCGTGCAACATAAGCAGCATTAACAGAAGAGGGGAAAAATAACCATGATCAAAAAGACAGCCATGGCCGGCGGCAAGAAGGTGAAGGTCACCTTTGAACTGCCCGCGAACGGTGCCGAAAGCGTTTCGGTCGTAGGTGACTTCAACAGCTGGGACAAAGATGCCACGGTATTGAAGAAGCGCAAGAAAGACGGTGTGTTTGCCGGAACGATTAATCTGCCGGTCGGCCAGAAGTATCAGTTCCGCTACTGGATCGACGGCGCGCGCTGGGAAAACGATTGGGCGGCGGATGATTACGTGCCCAACGGCTTCGGCGAAGACAACTCGGTTCTCAGCACCTAACGTTTCACGAATCAATCGACACGCAACCCAGAAGGCACGGAGTTGCAGAGTGATTTATAATTACTCCGCAACACCGTGCCTTTGTGGTTATATGTCAGGCGAGAAAGGGTCATCATGCTTGAATTGGGACGCGATATCTGTGGCGATGCCGAGCAGGCGCTGCGCCGCGAGTGGCTGGTAACCAATGGTCAGGGCAGTTATGCCTGCGGCACTGTGGCCGGGGCGAATACGCGCTGCTATCATGGCGTGCTGGTGGCGGCTCTGGCCCCGCCGGTCGGCCGGACGCTGCTGGTCAGCAAGCTCGATGCGACCGCGCACCTGCGCGGCACGACCTATAAACTTGACACCAACGAATGGGCGGACGGCTCGATCGAACCGCCCGCCTACAAATTGATCGAGTCGTTTCAACTGGACGGCACGCTCCCCACATGGACGTATGCTCTGGCCGAAGCGCAATTAGTTAAGCGCATCTGGATGCCCCACGGCCAGCCCACCACGTTTGTGACCTATACGCACGCGCGCGGCGTGGACCCGATCGATCTGGATGTGAAGATCTTATGCACCTATCGCGATCATCACAATTCCACGACCGGCGATTGGGTGCCCACCATTACCTACACGCCGACGAGCGTGCGCGTGCAGGCGCTGGATGAAGTGCAGCCGTACTTCGTCACGATCGAGCGCGGCACGTACACGCCCATCGAGCGCTGGTACCATAAATTCAAGCATCGCGTCGAGACAGAGCGCGGCCTGGATGAGGTAGAGGACTTGTACGCGGCGGGACAATTTCATGTGACGTTGGCGCCGGGCGAAACGATCGCGCTGGTGGCCTCAACGGACGAAGCCGCTACGCTGGATTGGCAAACGGCGCTCTACGCCGAACGCAAGCGCCAGCAGGCGCTGATCGAACAATCGGGTTGTGAAGACGCGCCGGCCTGGGTCCGGCAGTTGGTGTTGGCCGCCGATCAATTTATCGTCGAGCGCGCGTTTGGATCAGAGATCGGGCAAAGCGTCATCGCGGGCTATCACTGGTTTGGCGATTGGGGCCGCGACACGATGATTTCGCTGCCGGGCCTGTGCCTGACGACGAAACGCTATGACGTAGCCAAAACAATTTTGCGGACCTTTGCCACCTTTGTCGATCGCGGCATGCTGCCTAATCGTTTCCCCGATCAAGGTGAAAAGCCGGAATACAACACGATCGATGCGACGTTGTGGTACTTCCACGCGATCGATCAAGTGGTGGCCGCCACCGCCGATTGGACGTTGGCGCGCGATCTATACCCTGTTTTGCAGGACATTTTGGCGTGGCACACCAAGGGCACGCGCTACAACATTCATGTCGATAAAGATGGCCTGCTGTATGGCGGCGATCCGACGGTGCAGCTGACGTGGATGGATGCCAAGGTGGATGACTGGGTTGTGACACCGCGCATCGGCAAGCCGGTGGAGATCAATGCACTGTGGATTCACGCATTGCGAATTATGGCGCGCTTCGCGCAACACCTTGATTTGGCAAGCGACGCAGCCGACTATGCCGCGCGCGCCGAGCAGGCGGCGGCCAGCTTTGCGCAGCGCTTCTGGTATGCCGAGGGCGGCTATCTCTACGACGTGATCGACGGGCCGGGCGGGAATGATTCGGCGCTGCGGCCCAATCAACTGTTTGCGCTGTCGCTCAAACCGACGTTGCTGTCACATGATGCGGCTGTCTCCGTAATCAACGTGTGCGCGAAGGACTTGTTGACCTCGTTTGGCTTGCGGTCACTCGCGCCGACGCACGCCGATTATCAGGGCCAATTTACGGGCGATCGATATGCGCGCGATGGCGCGTATCATCAAGGCACGGTGTGGGGCTGGCTTATCGGGCCGTTTGTCGAAGCGCATTACACGGTCTTCAAAGATCGTGCCGCCGCGCTGAGTTATCTGGCGCCATTTGAACAGCACCTGCGCGACCTGGGCCTAGGCACCATCAGCGAAGTGTTTGAAGGCGACGCCCCGCATCTGCCCAAAGGCTGTGCGGCCCAGGCCTGGAGTGTGGCCGAAGTGCTGCGGCTGTGGACGATGTTGACGAGTGTTGAGTAACGTGTGGCACACTATGCCGGATGATGTGTTAGAGCCAAATCGATTAGAGTGATGTGATGATGCCTGACCAGCCCCTTGATCCTGCTCCCAATTCTGATCAGACTTTAGACGTCGATCAAAACTTACCGACGGATTTGACGCGCCTGTACTTGACCATTGAGGACTTACGCCGCCAGAATGCCGAATGGATGGCCTTGTGCCAGGAACTCGAAGACGACCGCCGCCGTTATCGCGAAGTCTTTGATCTGGCGCTGGACGGCTATGTGCTGACCGACCTCGACGGCGTTATTTTGGATGCCAATCACACGGCGGCGGCCTTGCTGGGCATGCGGCAAGAGTCGCTGCACAGCCGGTCGCTATGGTGGTTCATCGACGAGGCGGCGCAGGCGTCGTTGCTGACCCAGATTGCGCAGTGGCGCAGCGCTGACCACGGACCCTCAGCGCAGTTGGCCAGTTTGCGCGGCCAGATTCAACTGCGCGTGTACCGGGGTGCGCTTTTTCCGGCCGATTTTGCGCTAAGCCCGGTGCGCGATCGGGTCAGCCAGCTCACGGGGCTGCGCTGGCTGTTGCGTGATTTATCGGAGAGCACCCGCACGGCGCAAGCCCTGCATGAAAGCGAGTATCACTATCGGACGCTGTTTGATAACGCCGGTGACGCCATCTTCATCCACAACTTGACCGGCCGCTATCTGGAAGTCAACCGGGTCGCCTGCGAAAGCCTGGGCTATACGCGCGAGGAATTGCTGCGCATGACGCCCGCCGACCTCAACGCGCCCGAATTCGTGGACCAAGTCCCCGGGCGCATAGCGCAGTTGCGCGAAGCCGATCATATTTTCTTCGAGACGATCTACGTCCGGCGGGACGGCAGCACGGTGCCGGTGGAATTGAACAGCCGCATCATCGAATACGCGGGCGGACCGGCCGTGCTCAGCATCGCGCGCGACATCACCGAGCGAAAGCGCGCCGAGGGTGTGTTGACGCGCCGCGCGGCGCAGCTGGCGGTGCTCAGCGATGTGGGGCGGCAAATCGCGGCGATTCTAAGTCTGGATCAAGTGCTGGCGCGCGCGGCGCTACTGGTGCAGGAAAATTTCGGTTATCATCATGTGGCCTTGTTTCTCATCGATCACGACCACGGCGAATTGGTGATGAAGGCGATTGCGGGCAACTTTCTGCGGCTGTTCCCGCTCAATCACCGCATCCGGCTGGACGCGGGCATGGTGGGCTGGGTGGGGGCGCACGGCCAGCGCTTGTGGGCCAACGATGTGGATGCCGAGCCGCACTACATCAACTTCTACCCGGAGGTCATTCCCACGCGCTCTGAACTCAGCGTGCCCATTTGCATCGGCGACGAGACCGCCGGTGTGTTGGATGTGCAAAGCCCCGAACCCAATGACTTTGACGATGACGATGTGCGCGTGATTGAAACGCTGGCCGATCAAATTGCGGTGGCCATCGCCAATGCCCGATTGTACGAGGCGGCCCGACAGACCCGTAACGAGTGACGAGTGATGAGTGAACGACGGGCTGCCTCAGTCGCGCGTCTCAAAGCGAAGCCGCCTATTCTCCGCACCATCGACATTGCCACAGCCGTGGGTGTGCACGTCAACACGGTGCGCGTATATGAACAGTGGGGCTTTTTGCCGCCTGTGCCCCGCGCTTCCAATGGCTACCGGCTTTACACCCCATTTCACCTCGATCAAATGCGGCTGGCCCGCACGGCGCTGCACGGCGGCTGGCCGGGCCGCGCCATTCGCCGCTCGGCATTGGCGTTGGTGCGACAGTCCGCTTCGGGCGATGTGCGCGGTGCGCTGAAGCAAGCGCGGCAACATCTGATCCTCGTGCAAGCCGAACGTGCTCAAGCCGAAGCCGCTGCCGATTACTTGGAAAAATGGGCCTTTGGTGAACTCGATGACGAACCGACTACGCCGTTGCAAATCGGTGAAGCGGCCGAACTACTCGACGTTTCGACGGATATGCTGCGCAACTGGGAGCGCAACGGACTGATCAAAGTGCCGCGTGAGCGCGGTAATCGCTATCGGTTGTACGGTTCGATCGAGTTGGGGCGTCTACGCGTATTGCGCTTGCTCTATCGCGCCGGTTATAGTTCGATGGCCATCTTGCGCATGGTGCATCAACTCGATCGCGGCCAACGCGCGAATCTGCGCCGCGCCCTCGACACACCTCCGCCCGATGAAGACATCCTCACGACAGCCGATCGCTGGTTGTCCACATTGGCTGAACAGGAACAGCGTGCCCACGACATGATCTGCCAATTGCAGAAGATGACCCGCCGTTAAGCGCACAAACGCACACCCTCCACTAGTACACCAAGGTTGTAGAATCAAACTGGATTTAATTCGTTCAGTCGTGATGACTGAAGGGTGATGCATATTGCGTGATGAGCCTCACGCACCACGCACCACGCAATACGGAGAACTCATGACTTCTCAAATCGTTGTCACTAACCTGTGCAAAGTCTATCGTGTGCCAGAACGCGAGGCGGGCCTGGGCGCGGCCATCGGCAGTTTGTTTCGGCGGCGCTATCAGGATGTGCTGGCCGTCGACGCGATCACCTTCACGGTGCAGCCCGGTGAGATGGTGGGCCTGATCGGGCCGAACGGCGCGGGCAAGACGACCACGCTGAAGATGTTGTGCGGCCTGCTGCATCCCACGTCGGGCGAGGCGCGCGTGGCGGGCTATGTGCCGTGGCAGCGCGAGCACGCTTATTTGCGCCGCATCAGCATGGTGCTGGGCAACAAGAGCCAGATGTTGTGGGACATCCCGCCATTGGATTCGTTCCGCGTGTTGAGCGAGATTTACGGCGTGCCGCCCGCTGAGTTTCAACAGACCCGCGATGAATTGATCGAACTGCTGGAGATGCAAGAGATTATCAACAAGCCCGTGCGCAATTTATCTTTGGGTGAGCGCATGAAGTGCGAACTCGTCGCGGGCTTGCTGCATCGACCGAGCGTGCTGTTCCTTGATGAGCCGACGCTGGGGCTGGATGTGTCGATGCAGCTGCGCTTGCGGCGTTTCCTCGCGGACTACAATCAGCGGCACGGCGTCACCGTAATCTTGACCAGCCACTATATGGCCGATGTGATGGCGCTGTGCCCGCGCGTGATCTTGATCCATCACGGGCGATTGTTGTATGACGGCGAATTGAGCGGATTGGCACAGCGCCTCGCGCCGTTTAAGTTGCTGCGCGTGACGCTGCGGGATGATGGTCAAACGCTGAACGACGAGGCTTTACCGAAGGACATAGAAATTACCGAACGGAGCGCCAATCAACTGACCCTGCGCGTCAGCCGATCGGCTGCGCCGGCGATCACGGCCCAGTTATTGCAGACGCTGCCCGTGATCGATCTGGTCGTGGAAGACCCGCCGATCGAAGCCGTGATCGATCAGATTTACCGGGAGGGTGATGTATGAACGCGCGCGGCGGTTGGGCGCTGATCAGAGGCACGTGGTTGGCGTGGATTCAGCATCGCAGTTTCTTCTTCGTGCTGGCCTTCGGCTGGATGATTCCGCCGTTGATCTATCTGCTGGTCTGGTCGACGGCGGCGGGCGATCAAGCGATCGGGGGGCTGACGCGCGGCGGCTTTGTGGCTTATTATCTGGTTTTGATTTTGGTGAATCAACTGACCTATTCGCAAACGAATTGGACGGTGGGTGATCTCATTCGCTACGGCGAAATGAATCGCTTGTTGATGCGGCCGTTGTCACCGTTGTTTGATGCACTCTCCACCGAGGTCGCGGGCAAGGTGGTGTATCTGATCTTCGACGTGCCGATCGTGCTGGTTTTAGCCTTGATTTTACGGCCTGAAATGGAGTTGACGCTGCTGAATGCGCTGGTCTTTATTCCGGCGCTGCTGCTGGCGTGGCTGCTGCGTTTCTTCTGGGGCTACTGGCTGGCGCTGCTGGCTTTCTGGGCCGCGCGCGCCGATGCGCTGTTGGCCGTGCAGGATTCGCTGATCTTCTTGCTGGCCGGGCAGGTCGCACCGATTGCGCTGCTGCCGGACGTGCTGCAAATCGCGGCGAAGGTGCTGCCGTTTCGCTACATGGTCAGCTTTCCCGTGGAAGTGTTCGTCGGGCAGCTCAGTCCGATCGAGTTGGTAACGGGCGTGGCGATTCAACTGGCGTGGCTGCTGATCGCGGTAGGGCTATCGGCCGTGATGTGGCGCGCCGGCGTGCGACGTTATTCGGCGGTGGGAGGCTGATCGTGCAATCGCTCAAACTGATCAAGTTGTTCGCGCAAGCGTCGCTGCAAGAAGAACTGGCGTATCGATCAAACTTCTTCATCAGCATGTTGAATTCGCTGTTGAATTTGGGTACGGGTGTGCTGGGGCTGGTCGTTGTATTCGGGCAAGTCCAGACGATTCAAGGTTGGACGCTGAACGGCACGCTGGCGGTATTGGGCAGTTATCTCATGGTGAGTGCAATGCGCGCCTTATTCATCGGGCCGAGCCTCGAATCGCTGGCGGGCATGGACGGCGAAGTGTGGAGCGGGCAGTTGGACTTTACGCTGTTGAGGCCGCGCAATACCCAGTTTTTAGCCAGTTTTCGCAGATGGCGGCTGCTATCGCTGTTCGATCTGGTGTTGGGTCTGGGGGTGTTGATTGTGGCGGTGGCTGGACTCAATCAGACCGTGACCGTGGGGCAGCTCAGCGCGTTTGTGATCACGCTGGGCGCGGGCGTCACGATTTTGTATGCGATTCTGCTGGCCTTTGCGGGGCTGGTGTTCTGGAGTCCGGGCGTGCTGTTTACGTGGGTGTTCGACGGGCTGTTTCAGTTGGCGCGGTATCCTGTGGGTTTATATCCTGGCTGGCTGCGATTGGTGTTGACGTGGATCGTGCCGGTGGGCGTCATCACGACCGTGCCTGCGCAGGCGTTGACAGGGGCGTTATCGATCGAGCTGCTGATCGGGAGCGTGGGATTGGCTATCGCGTTGTTGATCGGCGCGTCGTTGATCTTTCGCGCAGGCTTGCGGCGTTACGCCAGCGCGTCGAGTTAATCGTGACGAGTGAAAAGCCATCACGCATCACTTGTCACTCGTCATTTCTTGCGCCCCCACACCGCCCACACCGGATCGAACTGCGGGCCGGGGGATCGATCCTGGTACATGAGTTGATCGAACTGGCCGCTGGCGCGAAAATACAGCGCGACGATCTGTGAGTGTGCCCGATCGTCCGTGGAGTTCCACAGGTTGATGGCCTTGGACGGGAAGCAGCGATTGGAGAAGGTGAGGATGAAGGGCGCGCCCGGTTTCAAGACGCGGGCGACTTCGATGAAGGTTTCGACGGGGCGCTGTAGATATTGTACTGACACGCAGCAGACGGCGGCGTCGAAGAGATCATCTTCAAAGGGCAGCGGTTCGTTCAGGTTGAGGTTGTGGACGATATGCTTGAACAGATCGGGATTGTCGGCCATTTCCCGATAGTTGAGGCCCAGCCCGATCACGCGTTGATAGGTCACTTCGCTGGGAAAATGCGAGCGCCACGAGGACATTAGATCGAGGATGACGCCGTTGGCTGGCAGCAATTCGCGATACAGGTCTGTCACGGCCTGCAGCGCGTACATATCCAGGTGCACCACCTTGCGCGGCTCGCGGTAAAACTCCTCATCGGGTGCGGAGTCCTCGCACTGAAAAAACCGTTGCGGCCAACTGCGCCAGTTATCGGGCCTTAATTTGTACTCGGTCATAATGCCTTCCGCGAATCAACGCGAATCTGCGCGAATTCATGCGATCGGACCCAGCGTTCCCATTCAAGCTGCTCGTGGTTGCCGAAATTGAACAGCAACCCTAATTGTAACCCAGTTGATTTGAGGTAGTTGAGCAACTGTCCGCGATCCGGGTTGGCAAGTTTGGCCTGGGTTTTCAGTTCGACCATGATTGCCCCGTAACACAAGAGATCACACTCGTAGTATCTTTTCAACGGCTGGTTCTTATACAGAATGCGAAGTTCTTTGTGCGATTCAAAAGGGATGCCGCGTTCTCGCAGTTCAATTTCCAGGGCTTCATGATAAACCGCTTCCAGGTAGCCCCAGCCTAATTCATTGTACACGGCCATGGCCGCGCCGACAATCTGATAAACTTCTTCTTTGAACAGCAACTCTGTCATCGTAGGTTCTCCGAGACGGGATTTTCAATTCGCGTTCATTCGCGTTGATTCGCGGTCGAAGCCAGGTAATGCTCAATTTGCTTCAACGACATCCTGGGCGAGACGCTGTCTTCCGATTCGCACGTGAGGGCGGCGGCGGCGAGGCCGCGCTTGAGGCACAGGTCGATGGCTTCGTCGCGCAAGAGGGCTTCGATGAGGGCGGCGGCCAGCGCATCGCCCGCGCCGGTCGCGTCGATGAGGTTGGCGGGGCGCGCGGGCTGATACAGGCTGCGCGATTCATCGGCGTAGGCGAGGCCACGCGCGCCAAACGTGATGACGACACGTTGCACGCCTTGCTTCACCAACAACAGTGCCGCCGAGACGAGTTTGGCCGGGCCATCGATTTTGACTTGCGTCAACGCTTGCGCTTCCAGATGATTGCACGTCAATAGATCAAGTCGATCGAGCAGCGGTTCGAGGCGCGGCGTCAATGCGACGGAGCCGGGATTGCAGTAGAAGAACGTATCTTCGGGCAACATCTCGCGCAATCGGATGAGGACGTCCGCCGGGAGGCCGCCGTCGCACAACACGGCCGGTGCGGCTTCGATCAGATCACGCACCTGATCAAAATCGTCCGGTTGTAAGGCGTCAAGAATGTCGCCGCTGAACGCGCCTGCGATCTGCCGGTTGTCCGGCGCAAGCATGACGTTGAGCGTGGCCGTCGGCAGCACATCCGGCAACTTGAGTCGCAACAGATCGGTCGGGTGGGGGGCCGATCGCGCGATCGGGCGGACGATGACGCCGGTAGCGCGCGTGAGTTCGATCAGCACCTGCGCTTGCGGATCAGCCCCTAAAATCCCCGCAAAAACGATCGGGCTGTTGAGGCGCGCCAGGTTTTCCGCCAGGTTGCGGGCCACGCCACCCGCCTTCAACGTGATGCGCCCCGGCACATCCGTCGTCGGTAACGGGTTGCGCGACAGGCGCGTCTTGATGTCGAGGGCGGCCGTGCCCAGTGCCAGCAGTGGGTGCATGATCACCTCGGAAAATAAACCACGGAGGCCACGGAGCACCCGGAGAAAAGCGGTTTCTCCGTGAACTCTGTGCCCTCCGTGGTGATGGGTAAAGGGTCGAGTTAGTCTTCGATAGGTTGATTCAACGACGCCGGCACGTACAGATCGGTGGCGTATTCTTTCAGCATGCGCGCCGTGCTGAACATCGGCCCCAGCGTGCGGATGCTTTCTTTCACCATGCGAATCCAGCCGGTGGGCACGCCCGTGCGGCTATCCACGTCGTAGTACAACGGCACGATCGATTGCTCCAGCGTATCGAATAGCGATTCGGCATCGGCGGCGTCTTGCGCTTCGGGATCACCGTAATCCGCATCGCTGCCGATGGCCCAACCGTTCTCGCCGTTGTAGCCTTCGCGCCACCAACCGTCGAGAATGGAGAAGTTGAGCACGCCGTTCAGGCCGGCTTTTTCGCCGCTGGTGCCGCTGGCTTCCAACGGGCGACGCGGCGTGTTCATCCACACATCCACGCCTTGCACCAGATGGCGCGCCACATTCATGTCGTAGTCTTCCAGGAAAACGAGGCGGCCATTGAGGCTGGACTCTTTGATGAAGCGGTACAGGTCTTGAATGACACGCTTGCCGGGATCGTCGGCGGGATGCGCCTTGCCCGCGAAGATGAACTGCACGGGGCGGGCGGGATCGTTGACGAGGCGCAGCAGGCGCTTCACGTCGCGCAACATCAAGGCCGCACGTTTGTATGTGGCGAAGCGCCGCGCAAAGCCGATGGTCAACGCGTACGGATCGAGCAGCACGCCGCTGGCGACGATCTGGACTGGGGCGGCATTGCCCCGGCTCCACATGGCGCGGGCGCGCTCACGCGCAAAGGCCACCAACTGGCGCTTGACGTGTCGTCGCACCGCCCACAATTCGGTGTCGGGCACGTCGCGGATTTTGTCCCACATGGCGCGGTCGTCGATGCGTGAGCGCCAATCGGCGCCCAGATAGCGCGTATACAGATCGCCCAAACGGCGGGCCAGCCAGGTGTTGGTATGGACGCCGTTGGTGATCGAACCGATGGGCACTTTGTCCACGGCGCGCTCGGGCCACAGATGCGCAAACATGCGGCGCGACACTTCGCCGTGCAACTCACTGACGCCGTTGATACGGCTGGAGCAGCGAATGGCCAGCAAAGACATGCTGAACACTTCGCCCCACGCCTCGCGCTGATAGGCCAGCGCCATGAAGGCGTTGCGGTCCAGCCCTAATTGCGGCCAATAATTGGCGAAGTATTTCTCCATCATCCACGTGGGGAACATATCGTGACCGGCGGGCACGGGCGTATGCGTGGTGAACACGCTACAATCGCGAATGCGCGCGACGGCTTGATCAAACGTGTCGCCCGCCGCCACAAATTCGCGGATGCGTTCCAAACTCAAGAACGCCGAGTGGCCTTCATTCATGTGGAAGACGGCGGGCTGATAGCCCAAAGCGCGCAGCGCGCGCACGCCGCCGATGCCCAGCAACATCTCTTGCTGCAAGCGGCGCTCCAGATCGCTGTAATATAGGCGCGTGGTCAATTCGCGATCGGCCGCCGAATTGGGATCAAGGTCAGTGTCGATCATGAACAAGGGCACGCGGCCCACTTGCACGCGCCACACGCGGCAGTACACCACCCGATCGGGCATCTCTACCGGAACGGTCAGCGGGCGGTTCCCTTCGTCCATCACCGGCAGAATGGCCGACTCGGCCAGATTCAGGTTTTCGTTGATGGCTTCCTGCCAGCCGTCTTCGGCGATGCGCTGGCGGAAGTAGCCCTGTCGATACAGGAAGCCCACGGCCACCAACGGCAAGCCCAGATCGCTGGCCTCTTTCAGATGATCGCCGCTCAACACGCCCAGACCGCCCGCATACATGGGCAGCGCTTCGTGCAGGCCAAATTCGGTGGAGAAGTAAGCGATGGAGCGTTCGAGCAGATCGGGGAACTGGCTGCGCGTCCAGGTGGTATCGGCGTTGAGGTAGGCGTCAAAGGCGGCGATGACTTGCTTATACTGATCCAGATACGAACTGTCTTGCGCCACGGCGTTCAGGTTCTTGCGCGCCGCTTGCTGCAACAGCTTCACCGGATTGTGCGACACGCGCTCCCACAAGACCGGATCGATAAACCGGTACAAGCGCAGCGCTTCGGGATGCCATGACCACCACAGGTTGTAGGCCAGGTCGCCCAGCCGCGCGATCGGCTTGGGCAGCGAGAACGTCGGAACGGTTGTATGAAAGTCGGTCACGATTCTATCCTCCTTGGGTCAAACGCGGGCTATTCTAGCCGCGACCCCCGGATTGTCAAGCATGCCAAGTTGCGAAAATGTGCAAATTGTCAGACGAACGTGCGCGCGCGCGCAACCTATTCTCGTTCATGCGGCTTCAAGGTA
The DNA here is from genome assembly GCA_017999195.1 of Thermoflexales bacterium. Lineage (GTDB taxonomy): Bacteria > Chloroflexota > Anaerolineae > Fen-1058 > Fen-1058 > JAGOBP01. Next base: position 5,742 of record JAGOBP010000018.1, on the reverse strand, counting down.
TAATCGTTGGCATGCAGGTCATCAATGCGCAGGGCGAGGTTCTGTTACAGCGCGTCAAATGGTGTGCGTCATTTGGCACGAAATTGCGCGGCTTGATGTTCCGCCGCTCGATTGCCGACGACGAAGGTTTGGTCTTGGCGGAAAGCCGATCGAGCATCGCGGCAACCTCGATTCATATGTTCTTCGTGCCGTTCGACATCGCCGCGATCTGGCTGGACGACGACTCGCGGATCGTACATACGGCGCTGGCGAAAGCGTGGCATCCGTATTACGCCTCGCCCCGATCGGCCCGGTACGTGCTGGAAGGTCCGCCCGCTTTGCTGGGGCGCGTGACCGTGGGCGAGCAGTTATGGTTTGGGGAATAATAACGAGCGATTGAAATCATAGCAACAACCACGCGAAGTCGGCCTACGCCGACTAGCCGACGCAGGTCGGCTTCGTGTAGTTGTCGGTGCAGTTTTAACTGCCGGACTGTCATTGGATCAAGGATACTCATGTCGAAGTTAGCTTCACGTCTCATTCAAATCTGCCTGTTGATTGTCTGCCTGTCGCTGTGGGTGGTGACGCCTGCCTTGGCGCAATCCGCGCCCGACGTGATCTACGTGGTGCAGGTGGGCGACACGCTATCCAGCATCGCGCGACGCTATGGCCTCAACATGATCCAACTCGCCACCGCGAACGGCGTGATCAACCCCAATCTGATTTACGTGGGGCAGCGTCTGAAAGTGCCCCACCTCGTCGGCGAGAAAGTGGCCGCCACGCCGCCCGCCGCGATTGCGGTCACGCCTACGCCCGCGACTAAACGCCTGCATACTGTCAGCAGCGGCGAGACACTCTACCGCATCGCCACGAATTACGGCACAACCGTTGCGGCGCTGGTTGCGGCCAATAACCTGGCCGATGCCTCATTGATTTATCCCGGGCAAGAACTGATCATCGCGTCCAGCGCCGCCGAGGCTGGTACCGCTCAACCTTCCACGCCTTTACGCGCCCCCTTCACGCAGATCGAAGTCGGGCCATTGCCCTTGCAGCAAGGCAGCGTCATGGTCGTCTCTGTGCGGACCGATCGGCCCGTGACGCTGACCGGCGCGTTTGCCGGTTGGGATATTCCGTTCGCGCTCAGCGGCGATCAGTACATCGGCTTGGTGGCGGTCAGTGCGAATCCGGTGACGGGCGTGCCCCCCGGTATCCAGCCTATCACGTTGACGGCGGTGACGGCCCAGCACGAGCAAGTGTCGATCCTGTCCAACGTCCAGATCAACGCTGGTCATTTTGGCTCGGAGTATATCGACTTGCCGCCCGATCGACAGGCGTTGCTCGACCCGGTGCTGGTGCAGTCCGAGCGCGATAAGCTCAATGCCGTATGGACGATCTTCAATCCGCAGCGCTATTGGACCGGCGCGTTTGCTGTGCCCGCGCAGACGTACACGCGCATCAGTTCGTCGTTTGGTACGCGCCGCTCGTATGCGGGCGGACCGTTCAGCAGTTATCACGAAGGCACGGACTTTGCGATGGGTTCCGGCACGCCGGTCTTTGCGCCCGCGGCCGGAGTGGTGGTGCTGGCCGAGCCGTTGATTGTGCGCGGCAATGCCGTCGTGATCGATCACGGCTGGGGCGTGTACAGCGGCTACTGGCATTTGTCGCAAATCGAAGTGGCCGTGGGGCAGACGGTGCAGCCCGGCGATCAAATCGCGTTGTCGGGCAACACGGGCTTGTCTACGGGTGCGCACTTGCACTGGGATATGCGCATTCGCGGCCTGAACGTCGATCCCTTGCAGTTTACGAATCGGGCTTTTCCGTAGTTTAGTCAACTGGTTGATCGGTCAATTGGTGACTGGTTGACTGGTTAACCGATTACCGGTTACCAATCACTGATCACTCATCTTCAGGAGGCAGCATGGCAGCACTATTCTTGTCTGGCGCGCAATTGGTTATTTCGGTGATTACGGCCGCGCTGGTGGCATTTCTCAGCATCTGGCTGTTCGACAAGACTACGCGCGGCATCGATGAATGGAACGAACTGCGTAAAGGCAACGTCGCCGTCGGCGTGGTGCTGGCTGCGATCATCGTGGGCGTGGGCATCATCTTGCGGCCCGGCCTCGCGCCCGCCGCGTTGAATCTGGATGTCGGCCCGGGCAATGCGGTGGTCATCAGGCTGGCCGTGCAGTTGATTCAAATTCTCATCGGCTTGCTGTTGTCGATCGTGTCCATCGGGGCGGCATTGTGGATCTTTACGCGGTTGACGGGCGCGATCGATGAGTGGGCGGAGATCGGTCGAGGCAATGTGGCCATTGCCATCGTGCTGGCGGGCGTGGTCATCGCCACCGCGTTGATTGTCAGCACGGCCCTGGATGCGATTTTGTTGATGTTGGTGAGCTAAGGCCCGCTCGCTCGAAATCAAACGCCCGATCGGTGATCACATCGATCGGGCGTTGTTATTCGTTGAGGGGGGATCAGGCGTCGTTGGCTGGCTCGAATTCGGCTTCGTCGTTGGGATCATCGGCACTGATCCGCAGCAACTCGCGCGCTTCGGCGGCCCGCTCGATCGACACCAGGATGCGCACCTCACCCAGCCCGTCGATGGTGAGGCCGAACGTGCGCCCGATCGATTCGTAATCGAGGGCGGCCGGAATGCCCGACGTTTCCAGGCGGCCTTTCACGGCCTCCGCTTCCAGCATGCCCTGCGCCTGGTAGATCACTTCCAGCCCTTCGCGTTGCAGGTGCAATTTCTTGCCAAACATCGCTGCCTCCGGTGATTGCGCTTAATCGGTAATCGGTGATGGGTTATCAGTATAGCACACCTTGTCCATTGAACATTGCACATTATTCTTTGATCATTGTTAATTGTTCGTTGTTCCGTGGTATAATTCCGCGGGCAAAATAAACGCAGTTGTTGCAGGAGACTATAAGCAGTGACAGTCCGCGCCACACAGACCCCCGAGTATTGGGGTGAATCTTTCACCCTGACCGCCGATGATCGTGAGTTTCTGCTCAACCTGTTTGTAGAAGACGAACAGCCGCGCGCGACAGATGTGCTGGCGCGGGCGTTGATTGCCTATCGCACGCAGCGCGAAGAAGCCGCCATCCGCCGCAAGCAGCAAGGCCAGGGCACGCTGTATCAGCCCAAGCGCGTGTTTGCCGTGGGCGAGCAGGTGGTCTTTCCCGCGCTGGAATTTTCCGTGGGGCAAGTCACCGCCATCCGCGACGGGCAGAACCCGGACTTCGAGCACTTCAAAGTGATCGAGGTTGAGCTGGACGGCACGCGGCGCGAGTTTGCCGCCGACTTTGCCTACACGCATCGTTTGAACGAAGACGCCGCGATTTTGTCGCCCACCGAAGAGCTGGTGTCGCCCGATGATTTGTACAAGCGCCACGCCGCCCGCTTTGTGCCGCACCTGCGCCAACTGCTGCAAGCCGGTTCAGACTTTGTCTGGCTGGCCGGACAATGGTTCCCGCGCGCGCTCATCGCCGATGTGAACGTGGGCCAGCTCAACATCGCCGAGGCGGTGCTGGACATGAACGGCGGCGGCCCGCTGTCCACCGCGGCGATCCTGGCCGAAGTCGGCCTGCCGCGTGAGATCAATCGCACGCTGCAAATTTTCTCGCTGAATTACGCGCTGTATCATGACGAGCGCTTTGACGAAGTTGGGCCGGCTGGTGAAGTGCTGTGGTATCTGGTGCGCCTGGAACCGGACAGCGTGCGGCAGCTGCCCGATCGGTTGCAGTATACGCCGATCGATTACGCGCACAGCGCGCTCAATGCGGATCTGCTAAAGTTCGAGCGCAAACTGGACGATGAATGGTCGGACTTGCCCGTCGATGATGCTTCGATCGACGATGAAGAAGTGACCTTTACGCTGACGTATCCGCACCGGCGCGCGGGCACCGTGCCGTTGTCGTCCACGACGTCGCGCCTGTTCCCGGACGGTCGTACACGCCGCATCCGCTTCATGTTTGAGGATGCCCGCAGCGGTCAGCGTTGGCCCGGCTGGGTGGTGCGCGAGCGGCAATATGCCTTTGGTCTGGATGTGTGGTATGCCGCCAACGATGTCCCCGCGGGCGCTTATGTGCAGTTATCTCGCAGCGATGAGCCGGGCGTGGTGATTGTCGATCTGCGCGGCCTGCGTCCCCGCCGCGAGTGGATACGCGTGGCGCTGTTGCGCGAGAACCGCCTGACCTTTGACATGGCCAAGCGCCAGATTCCGTGCGATTACGACGATCAATTGATCGTGCTGGCCGACGATACCCCCGGCCTGGATAAACTCACGGCGCAATTCACCGAGCGCGGCACGTCGTTGAACGATTTGATCGCGCAGCTGCTGCCGGAACTGGCCAAGCTCAGCCCGCAGGGCAACGTGCACGTCAAGACGTTGTACGCGGCGGTGAACCTGGTACGCCGCACACCGCCCGGCCCGCTGTTTGCCGCGCTGGCCGCTCAGACCACCTTCCGGGCACTGGGCGACGGCTACTATCTGGCCCGCTGATTTTTTCGCAAACTCCCCCGCGCGGCGATCGAGACTCTCGATCGCCGCGTTTGCTTTGAATGCCCACGTCCTAACGCTGTGAGTGTGAATTCTCGTGATCAAGCGCCCGGCGGCAGCCTGTTGCCGGGTCAAGGTTGTAGGACGAACACTGACAGGCGAAGCGCCTTTTGCCTACACCACAACCCGCCGTGCGCTGATAGACTGGGGCGGGCTACGGCTATACACTCATAAGCAATGGATCAGCCGCGCTTCCATCACGGCTACCGCTGGGCAACGGGCTAGCGATTAGAAACGGCGGATGACCAGCCGCCTGAAGCGCCAGCGATCGCAGAATTTGCCCTGGAAAATGCTCAAGAGGACAGGAGGATAGACCAATGCCATTCAATAGTAAATCCCGTTTGGATACATCCCAGGTTGATGACCGGCGCGGCCGGGGCGTGGGGACCACGATGGCCGTTGGGGGCGGCGGCTTGGGTCTGGTGATTTTGCTGGTGGCGATGCTGCTGGGCGTCAACCCGGCCGACCTGCCGAACTTGACCGGGCCAGCGCCCGCAGCCTCGACGGGCGACGCGACCCAGGCCAGCAGCCTGGCTGAGTCGTGCCAGACCGGGGCCGATGCCAACACCCGCGAGGATTGCCGCATCGTCGGCTTTGTCAACAGCATCCAGTCGTTCTGGACCGGCGAATTTGACCGCCAGGGCGGCCAGTATGTCCCGGCCAAAACCGTGCTGTATACAGGGGCAACGCAGGCCGCTTGCGGCTACGCCACCGCCGCGATCGGGCCGTTCTACTGTCCGGCCGATCAGCAGGTCTATTTGGACCTGGACTTCTTCGACGAATTGCAGACGCGCTTTGGCGCACAGGGCGGCGCGTTCGCCGAGGCGTACGTGCTGGCTCACGAATATGGTCATCATGTGCAGAACCTGATCGGTACGCTGGACCAATCGGATGGCTCGAACGCGACCGGTCCGCAGAGTCTGGCCGTTCAGATCGAACTTAACGCCGATTGCCTGGCCGGCGTCTGGGCCTATCACGCCACCGAGACCGGCTACTTGACGCAGGTCACGGCGGAGGAGATTGCCCAAAGCCTAGACGCAGCGGCGGCTGTGGGCGACGACCGCATCCAGCGTCAGGCGCAGGGCTATGTCTCGCCGGAATCGTGGACGCATGGCTCGTCCGAGCAGCGACAGCAGGCGCTGAAAGAGGGGCTGCAAACGGGCGATCCGGCCGCGTGTGGCACGCCCGGCACGCCTTAACC
>JAGOBP010000384.1 GCA_017999195.1 Thermoflexales bacterium | reverse complement strand
GAAGAAGTCGGCGGCTCCATGATGTGTCAATCACCGCAAGCCCGGCAAGGCGACGTAGCCCCCCAGGTCATCATGCTCGTTAGCAAGCCGCCGTCACCCGCTGTGGCCGAAGCGATTCTCGATCAGGTGGCGCAGAGTGATAAGCCAACGGTGATTGGATTCATGGGGGCGAAGCCGGCGATTGGAAATCGCGCCTTGGAGGCTGAAGCCGATCGTCGGCCTGCGCCGACGGGAAGTGCTGCGTCCACGCAGGTGGACGCTCAGCCGCAAGGCTCTCCAGGCGCGAATTCGATTCGCTGGTTTGCTGCGACCTTGCAAGAAACGGCACTTCTCGCGGCCAAAGCCGCTGGCGCAAACATTGATGTCGCTCAAGTCATCGCCACGGAAGAAACGACGTTGAAAGCGCAAGCCGCAGAACTTCGATCAAAGTTAAAGCCCGATCAAAAGTATTTGCGCGGCCTGTTCTCCGGTGGCACACTGTGTTACGAAGCGCAAGTCATCTGGCGTGATTGGCTCAAAGAGTTGGTCTTGTCCAACGCGCCGCTGCGCCACGAACAGCAACTCGCCGATTCGCTGCGCAGTGTCAAACACACGTGCGTTGATCTGGGCGAAGAAGAATTCACTGTGGGTCGCCCGCACCCGATGATCGACAACGACCTGCGCATTCGGCGCTTGCTGCAAGAAGCGCGTGATCCCGAAGTGGCCGTGATCATGCTGGACGTTGTCATTGGCTACGGTGCGCATCCCGATCCGGCCAGCGAACTCGGCCCGGCGATCCGGCATGCGAAGCAGCAAGCCTCAGGCGAACTCATCGTCGTGGCGTCCGTCACCGGCACGGAGCAAGATCCGCAGCGGCTCAGTGTGCAAGTGGCGGCGTTGCAAAGCGCAGGCGCGATCGTGTGCGACAGCAATGCGGCGGCGGCGAAGTTGGTTGCGATAATTGTCGGGTAGCGTCATTGCGAGGAGCGTCCTGAGCGGAACGCAGTGAAGTCGAAGGACGCGACGAAGCAATCTCGTCGGGGCGAGTGAGATTGCTTCGCACAAAACGCTCGCAATGACGGGGGAACAAGCCCTGATGCAAAACCGACAGTCCTTCATATATATTCTGACAAACAAGTACAACAATGTCTTGTACACAGGCGTTACCAGTGATCTCAAGAAACGCGTTTGGGAGCATCGGGAGAAACTGGTTGAGGGTTTTACCAAACGTTACAACGTGACCAAGTTGGTCTACTATGAAGTGTTTGCTGATATACGTGATGCGATTGCGCGCGAGAAACAAATCAAGGCTGGCTCACGGCAGAAGAAGATCGATTTGATTAATGGTTTCAACTCTGAATGGCGAGACTTGTATGACGATCTGTAGGTCTCATCGCCGTCATTGCGAGGAGCGTTTTTACGCGAAGCGAACATTCGGCGACTGGCACTGAGATTGCTTCGCCAACAGCGCTCGCAATGACGGATTGACGGCGATTGCGCCTCACTCAGCACTCTTCATGGAGATATAACTATGCCTCAACTAAACGAATTTTTCGGACAACCTTTGACCGTCATTAACGTCGGTCTTAACAGTATGGCGCAGTCGGTGAAGGAGCAGGGCGTGCCCGTGATCGATGTCGATTGGAAGCCGCCCGTCGATGGCGTGCCGCGCTTGCGTACGACCAAGACCGGTGTGGACATCGACGCCGCGAACAAGGAAGTGATCAAGCGCATCAAGGCTGCGCGTCCCACGCTGGTTGGGATGGGCCTCGCCCGCGACGTGATCCCCGGCATGCACAAGCACATGATCTTGCACGCCGGTCCGCCTATCACATGGGAGCGCATGTGTGGCCCGCAGCGCGGCGCGGTGATGGGCGCGCTGATGTACGAGGGTCTGGCGCAAGATGAAGTTGACGCTGAGAAACTGGCGGCGTCAGGCGACATCGAATTTTCGCCGTGCCATCATCATCACGCCGTCGGGCCGATGGCGGGCGTTGCGTCGCCGTCGATGCCGGTGTTCATCTTCGAGAATAAGACCTTTGGCAATCGCGCGTTTTGCACCCAAAATGAAGGCCTGGGCAAAGTGCTGCGCTATGGCGGCATGGGGCCGGAAGTGATCGCGCGTCTTAAGTGGATGGAGACCGATTTGTATCCCACGCTCGATCGGGCGTTGCAGTCCATGCCGGACGGCATCGATGTGAAAGCGCTGATCGCTCAGGCGCTGCACATGGGCGATGAGGGGCACAATCGCAATCGGGCGGGCACCAGCCTGTTCTTGCGCGCGATTGGTCCAGCGCTCGCTCGCACGAATCGTGATAACGAGGTCCTCGCGAAAGTGATCGAGTTTATCGATCGCAATGATCACTGGTTCTTGAATCTCAGCATGCCCGCGGGCAAATGCGCGGTCGAAGTAGCCGAAGGCGTCGAGGGCAGCAGCATCGTGATTGTGATGGCGCGCAACGGCACGGACTTTGGCATCAAGATCGCCAGTCAGCCCGATCGGTGGTTCACCGCTCCATCGGGCAAGGTGCAAGGCTTGTATTTCCCCGGCTATACCGAAGATGACGCGAATCCCGACATCGGCGACAGCACGATCACGGAGACGGCGGGCTATGGCGGCTTCGCGATGGCGGCCGCGCCCGCGATTACGCAATTCGTCGGCGGCACGCCACAAATGGCGATCGATGTGACGCGCGAGATGTATGAGATCACGTTTAGCGAACACGAGGGCTTTACGATTCCCGTGTTAAACTTTAGAGGGACGCCGTTGGGCATCGATGTGCGCAAGGTGGCGGAGACGGGCATTTTGCCGCGCTTGAATACCGGCATCGCACACAAGAAACCCGGTATCGGCATGGTGGGCGCGGGCATCTTGCGCGCCCCGGAGAAGTGCTTTGCGGATGCGTTTGAAGCGCTCAAAGAGCACTGCGTAATTCGTACTGCGTAATCACGCAACACGCACCACGTAACACGTTTGATTTAAAACCACTCTAAGGAGAGTCCATCATGAAGTTTCTCGACCTCACCATCCCGCTCGGAATTGGCACGCCCGCGTGGCCCACGTATGAGCCGCTGCAAATCAAGTACTTCAAGCGGCTCGCGCCCAATGGCGCAAACGGCCAGGTGCTGACACACTCCAATCATCTGGGCACGCACCTCGACGGCGAGATTCACTTCTATACGCCGGGCAAGGACATCGCTTCGCTGGATATGGATTATCTCGTACACGAAGCCGCCGTCGTTGATCTGAGCGACATCTGCGGCGATTATGATGTGTACACCAGCAAGATGGTGGAAGAGCGCGTCGAAGTGAAAGAGGGCGACATCCTCATCATTCACACGGGCTATCATCACTTCGGATGGGATCAGCCCACGGCCGATGAGATTCGCTACATGGTCAAGCACCCCGGCCCCGATCGCGAATTCGCGGAGTGGTGTAAGGCCAAGAAGTTGCGCTGGCTGGCCGTCGATTGCGGCAGCGCCGATCACCCGATGAACACCATCATCCGTGATTGGATGCCGCGCCAGGCCCGTCAGGCCGATAAGCATTTTCAGAAGAAGTATGGCATGCCGCTGGCTGAGTTCTTCGACGACAGCAAGTATCAGTTGATGCACATCGAGATGTTCCCCTACGGCATCGTACACGGCGAGTGCTTCGGCGGCGACATCGACTTGATCTGCAATCAGCGCGTGACCATCGGTTTCTTCCCGTGGCGCTTCGTCGATGGCGAGTCGTGCATCGGCCGCGCCGTGGCGATGGTGGACGATGATCGCTACGAGGCGTTGATGGCGAAGAAGGTCACCATGCCCAAGACCAAGTTCGGCGATGCGATTGAGCCGAAGCATGTGGAGCAAATCGAAGCGTTGACCAAGGCCGGTTAATCTACAGCCAATTGATCCACGAAGGGCACGAAGTACCACGAAGACAACTTCGTGATCTTCGTGTCCTTCGTGGTTAGAAGGGATGGAAAGATGATCAAATTTGTAGCCGCGTGTGCCCAGTTTGCGATTGCGCCGATGCAAGTGCGCGAGAATGTCCAGAAGACCGTGCATTGGATTGAACGCGCCGTGCGGGAGTCCAACGCCCGATTGGTGATCGTGCCTGAAACGATCACAACCGGCTTCACGCCCAACGTCTCTGCCGATGAGTTGTGGGATGCCGTCGACACCTTGCCCGGTTCGAAGTGGCAGCCGATCATCGAAATTGCTCAGAAATTAGGCGTTTTCGTCGTGTTTCCGACGTACGAGCGTGGCGAAGAACGCGGTATCGTTTACAATTCCGCCGCCTTGATCGATCCGCGTGGCGACATCATCGGCGTGTACCGCAAGACGCATCTGTTCCCTACGGAGCGCAAGAGCGCGGGCGGCTGGAGCACGCCGGGGACGAAGCCCGTCGTGATTGAAACTGAGTTGGGCAATATCGGTTTGACCATTTGCTACGATGGTGACTTCCCGGAACTGTATCGCTGTGAGGCCATCCTGGGCGCGGAGATGATTTGTCGCCCCAGCGCGCTGCTGCGCTCCTTCGAGATTTGGGAGATGACGAACAAAGCGCGCGCGTATGATAATCACGTGTACTTGCTCGCGTGCAACGCCATCGGGCCGGATGCGAAGCCACATTATTACTTCGGCCATTCGATGATCGTCTCGCCCATCGCGCAGGTGCAGGCTTTGGCGCGCGGCACCGAGGAAGTGATCGCCGTCGAACTCGATCCCGATCCCATCAAGCGCGTGACGTATGGC
>JAGOBP010000383.1 GCA_017999195.1 Thermoflexales bacterium | reverse complement strand
TGTTTGAAGAGCGAACAAGTTAACGCGCCACAGATCGGACAACCAACCGCCACGACACCGCCCCGCCCCCCGCGCACGCCTCGGCTTGCAGACCGGTGGCGATGACGGACTCGGGTTGATCAATACTTACATTGTAATTCCGATCACCTAACATATCAAAATCGCCATAACCCGCGTTGATTTCGGGTTTGAGGCCGGTGACAAACCGATCGTCTCCACTGTCCCAGATGATCCAAATTGTAACACCGGCCTGGGCCTGGCCTGCCGCGTCTTGCACGGTCACACGAATTTGCGGCTTGGCCGGAGGCCGGGTGCATTCGGCAAATTGGCTGATGATCTGATAGGCGGGATTATACGTGGGTTCCGGCCTGGGCGTAACCGTGCGCGGCGTGACGGATGGTGCGGGTGTCAGCGTGGCCGTTTCGCGCGGCACAGTCGATCGGGGTGTGGCTTGTGGCCGCGTGTTGCTTGGTGTTGCGGTGGGCGATGGATTGGACGTGGGTGTGATCACCGCTGTGATCAGATATACACTCATCCCGGCGGTGCGTGCGCCCAACCGATCGGCCAACTGCGCCAACGCGCGCGCGGCCGGTTTGTCGCCTTGCGCGTCGCTTTGCTCGAACAAGGTTGTGATGGTCTGTGACAGTGCCGGGTCGCGCAGCGTGTCCAATCGGGCGCGCGTACGATCCCAGTCGCCGTCTTGCGCCAACGCTTCCGCCGCCAGCCTGATCCAGGTCTGTCGATAGGCGTCTGTCACTTGCGCGGGCGAGGCGTCCGTGAGGTGGATTGGATCGATGAACCAGGCATAAGCCGCGCCCAGGATCAAGCCCAATGCAAATAGCGCAAGGATCAGGCGTTTCATGGCGTGAGGTAGGGGGCCAGCCGCGGCGAGCGCGTGCCCAGTGCGGCGGCCAGGCGGGCCAGATGGGCGATCTGGAGCGGCGGCCAGTTTTGATCGAGTGCGGCCTCGGCGCGATCGCGCACCAGCGCCCCGATGTCTTCAGCGCCGAGCGGGCTTAGCCGCGTCAAGGCCGCTTCCAGATCGTGATCGTAGGCGTAGGCTTGCGCGGCCATCCAGACGACTTCGTCTTTCCAGTCCTGGCGAAGTTGATCGGGCTGGGCGGGTGGCGTCGTAATCGGCCAGACATACCAGCCAATCAGCGCGCCCGCGCCGAGACCCACTGCCAGAGCGATGAGACCGAACACGAGTTTGCGCATCTTAGTCGAACACGGCCTTTAACGGCATGGCTTGCCCGGATGATCGTGCAGTATAACATGCTCGTGGCCGCCCCGTTGGGACGACCACGCTGAGGCAAAGCAAAACGGGCCAAATCAGCACTGATCCGGCCCGTCCGCGTGTTTCTGGTATAATCTTGCGCGGCTGAGAGCCGCATTGTGCCGAAGGTGGGAATCGAACCCACATATCCGTAAGGATACACGATTTTGAGTCGTGCGCGTCTGCCAGTTCCGCCACTCCGGCCTCAAGTGGGCTTATTGTAGTCGAGCCTGAGCCATTCGTCAAGTCAGTTTTTTCATTGGGTTACCGGGTAATCGTTGAGCGCATATGGATGAAGCGGCCCTGATTGAATCTGCCCGTAAAGGCAGTCTGGATGCCTTTAATACGCTGGTGTTGACGTATCAACATCAAGTCTATAACCTTGCCTATCGCATCATGGGTGAGGAGGCCGCCGCGTCCGACGCGACCCAAGAGGCGTTTATCTCGGCGTACAAAAATCTCAAGTCATTTCGCGGCGGATCGTTCAAGAGTTGGCTGATGCGCATCGTCACCAATGCCTGCTATGACGACTTGCGCCGCCGTAAGCGCCGCCCGGCCACCTCGCTAGACGAACTGACCGATGGCGAGGACGGCGAAGCCGAGTTCGATGTGCCTACGCCCGAGGACGGCCCGGAGACCATCGCGCAGCGCCATGAACTGGCCGGTCTGATTCAGCAGGGCATCACCACCCTGCCGGACGATCAGCGCATCGTGCTGGTGTTGAGTGATGTGCAGGGCATGAGTTATGAAGAGATTGCCAGCATAACCAACAGCAACCTCGGCACGGTCAAATCGCGTCTCAGTCGCGCCCGCGCCAAGTTGCGCGAATACCTGCAAGGGCGGGGGGAACTTCTGCCGGAAATTTATCGTCTAGAGGGTGACCCAGTTTAGCGACAACGGGAAAGATGCAGCTATGGCACAGTTAACCGATCACCTTCGCGCCGAGGAACTCTTCTCGGCTTATATTGACCAGCGCGTTACGGCCGACGAGCAAGCCTTTGTCGATCGGCATGTGGCGACGTGTGCGGCTTGCCGTGCGCAGCTGCAAGCCACCCGATCGATGGTGGCGGCCCTGACGGCCATGCCCGTCGTCAAAGCGCCGCGTTCCTTTGTGCTGCCCAAGTCGATGGCCGTGCAGCCGAAACCGTCGATCTTTAGTTGGTATCCGGCCATGCGGCTGGCCACTGTTTTTGCCGCGATAGCCTTTGTGTTGGTGTTTACGAGCGATCTTTTGACCGCGCGCCCCAACGGCGTTGGCAATCTGGTCATGTCGGTGCCATCGATGGCGCCCGCAGCCGAAGCACCGGATGTGCCTGAGCAAGCGCCGGCCGCTGCGCCTATGGCTAAATCAGCGCCAGCCGATCAGCAACCGCCGTCGGCTGAACCGGCTCCTGCCGGAGTGGCGGCTGCACCACTGTCCGGAAACGTGGCGCGCGTCTCACCGACGGCGACACTGGAAGCCGCTGATGCGGCCAGTGCGGCTGCGCTGAGCGTGCAAGTGGCCCCGACTGAAACAGTCAGCGCGTATGCGATGACGGATACGGTTGAAGCCACTGCATCTGTCGCGATGGCGCCCGTAACTGAGCCTGAGCCTGCCACCGAACCTGCGGCTGAGCTGGCCGTTGAAGCGCCTGCGCCGGTCGCGACAACCAGTATTCCGCCTGCGCTTGATCCGCTGCGTCTCGCCTCAATCATGTTGGGGGGCTTGGTGGTGGTGCTGGTGGCCGCCACACTGATCATTCGGCGCGGGACTTAACCCTGATCAAACACGTCAACAAAACGGGGCGACTGATTGACCATCAGTCGCCCCGTTGTCGTTTAACTCAACAGCTAATTCTCAGGCGCGTCCAATTTGGCGGCGGCCGCTTCGATAAACGCCTTGAACAAGGGATGCGGTCGATTGGGGCGACTCTTGAACTCAGGATGGAATTGCGAGCCAACCATAAACGGATGATCGGCCAACTCCGCGATCTCGACCAGGCGCCCGTCGGGTGACAGGCCGCTCAAGATCAGGCCGTTCTTCTGCATCAAATCGCGATAGGCATTGTTGAATTCAAAGCGATGACGATGCCGCTCATGGACAATCGCTCCCCCATAAGCCTTGGCCGCACGCGTGCCCGGCACCAGCGCGCACGGATAACTGCCCAGCCGCATCGTGCCGCCCATGTCCGAAATGTCGCGTTGCTCCGGCATCAGGTCGATGATGGGATAACGTGTGGTGTGATCGAACTCGGTGCTGTTCGCGTCATCGTCGTTGACCACCGAGCGCATCTTCTCGATGCACATGACTTGCATGCCTAGACACAGCCCCAAATACGGCACCTTGTGTTCGCGCGCGTATTTGGCCGCGACGATCTTGCCCTCGATGCCACGATAACCAAATCCGCCCGGCACGACGATCCCGGCGACCTTCTCTAACCGATCGAGTCCGCGCCCCTTCTCTAAATCTTCCGATAAAATCCAATCGATCTGCACATCGACATCATGCGCCACGCCCGCGTGATACAGGCTCTCGCGCACGCTCATGTACGCGTCCTTCAACTCGACGTATTTGCCGACGATGGCGATCGGGAGCGGTTCTTTCGCCTTGCGCATCTCATCGACCATTTGGTGCCATTCGGACAGATCGGGCGCGGCCGACGCGTTGAGGTGGAGTCGCTCGATCAGGAAGTCGCCCACGCCGTGTTCTTCCAGGAGCAGGGGGACAGAGTACAAAACGTTGGTTGTGACCAGCGGAATAACCGCGCGCGTTTCCACATCGGTGAAGAGCGCGATCTTCTCGCGGATGGCGTCATTGATGGGCAGATCGGAGCGTAGGATGATCATTTCCGGGTTGATGCCGATACCGCGCAGTTCATGCACCGAGTGCTGCGTGGGCTTGGTCTTCAACTCGTTGGTCGCGCCAATGTGGGGCAGCCACGTCACGTGAATGTAGATCACATTATCGCGCCCCACGTCTTTGCGCATCTGGCGGATGGCTTCCAGAAAAGGCTGACTCTCAATGTCGCCGATCGTGCCGCCCACTTCCACGATCACTACATCGGGATTGGTGGCCTTGCCGGCCAGCGCAATGCGGCGCTTGATCTCGTTGGTAATGTGTGGAATCACCTGAATGGTGCCACCCAAATAATCGCCGCGCCGTTCTTTGGAAATCACTTCGGCGTAAATCTGGCCGGTGGTGGTATTGCTGGCCTTGCTCAAGTTCTCATCGATAAAGCGTTCGTAGTGGCCCAGGTCCAGATCGGTTTCTGCGCCGTCCTCGGTAACGAAGACCTCGCCGTGCTGATACGGACTCATCGTGCCCGGATCAACATTGATATACGGATCGAGTTTTTGCATCGTCACGCTGACGCCGCGACTTTTCAACACCCGACCGATCGAGGCGGCCGCCACGCCCTTGCCCACGCTCGATACCACTCCGCCTGTACAGAAAATGTATTTTGGCATT